>JBCDGX010000186.1:0-9433 GCA_038750805.1 Myxococcota bacterium | reverse complement strand
GCCTGATGGCGTTTGGCAGGACGCCGGCGCGAGGCAGTGGAGGTGGAGGTGGTCGACGCTCGCGAAGGGCGGTCGATGGAAGCGCAATAAAAAATCATTATTTTCAAAGGCCTCGGGCTGGTCGTCGCGGGAGATGGCGAGGCGGCCCGCGAACGCCTCCTGCACGCTCGTGTACGTGCTGCCGCTGGCCGAGCCGACCTCGGGCACGATGTACGTGCGCCCGGCGTCGACGGTGACCGTGAAGCTCCCCTCGCTGGGCCGCGCGCGCTCGATGACCAGGCGCCCGGAGGCCTCCGTCGGGTTGCCGGCGTAGTAGGCGATCAGCCCCGTCTCCCGGGCGATGCCGCTCGCGAGCTGGCCCAGCACCCGCGCCCAAAGCGAGCGCGTCCCGCGGATGGTCGTAGTCGACGTCTGCAGCCAGTCCGCCGTCAGGCCGCTCGCGACCGAGAAGTCGAAGCGCGTGCCCTCGACCTCGAGGAAGGCCCGGCACGAGGTGATCGTCGTCGCGCCCGCCGTGGCCGTGGCGTTGTTCGAGAGCGTGAGCGTCTGCGCCGCCGAGTCCGCGGCGATGACCGTCGTGTCCGCGGGGATGAGCGCCCCCGCGATGGCCCGGCCGACGAGCGTGTCCGGCGCCTCAGGGAACACGGTCGGGTCGATGCCCGTGAGCGTCGGGCTGCCGATGGTGGTGTTCGCCGTGAAGCTGCCGCTGTCCACGACCGGGCCCTGGAAGTCGAGGATCATCCGGTGCGGGCGGGTGACGTTCCCCCCGAGGAGCATCCCGTTCAGCTCGGCGAGCGTGCGCATCGCCGGCGGCCGCTCGTTCGCCGCCACGATGGTGTCCTGGTCCGCGTTCGTGTAGAGCGCGGCGCCCGCCGCCTGGGCCGCGGCCTCGATGTTGTCGTCGTAGATGAGGAAGCCGGCGACCAGGTCGGCGCTCGAGACCTCGAGGTCGGCGATGAGCCGCATCACGTCATCGGGCTGCGCGAGCGCGTCCAGGCTGATGTCGAGGATCGTCCCCCGGTAGAGCTGGACCCGCCACGACGTGGTGGCCTCGGCCGGGAGCGGGAGCGCCAGTCGCAGCCCCGTTGAGCCGGCTCCGAGCTCGCGGTACTCGACCCGTCCCGAGGGCGCGCTGAAGAGCGTGCGGTCCCCGCGCTCCTCGACGTAGACGAGCCGATAGGCGACGGCCTCGTTCTGCGAGATGAAGTCGCCGAGCGCCGTGCCCGAGAGGGTCGGCGTCATCGCCCGCGGCAGCCCCGCGTAGCGCGCCTCGGTGGCCCCGAGCGTGTCGAGCCGCAGGAGCTCGTTGGCCCCGGCCACGTAGTAGGCGTCCCCCGCGAACGCGCCGCTCAGCTCCGGCGAGGCGAGTTCCACCGGGTTGCTCGCGGGGTCGGTGACGCTCGTGCCCGCGTCGTCCTCGAGGAGCACGGTGGCGCCCGTGTCGCGCGCGTAGCGCTCGCCCGTGGGGTGGGTGAAGACGCGGGCGTAGCCCCCAAGCACGCCCGGCGCCTCGGTGGCGAAGCCGGGGCGGGGCTCGGCGATGCCCGGGGACGTGAGCATGACGTTGCTCGCCACACGGAGCGCCCCCGCCGGCATGTCGCCGTGGGGGTTCGGGTCCACGTGCAGCCCCGACACGCGCAGGGTCACTTGGGTGGGCACGAGGCCTCCGGCGATCGTCGACGCGCGAACGCTAGGAAACGTAGGGCTTTTTGGACGTTTTCAGAGAAACGTAGGGGTTTTTGACCGGCGATCGCCGCGTGCTTGCAGATCACCCCGAACCCCTGTTTTTTTGTAGGGGAAAGACGGAAACAACAGAAAGTGTTGTTTTTGTTGTTTCCGCGCTCGCCAGAGCGTGGCTGGGTGGACATCAGCTCCCCCGGTAGCCGCGAAAGCGGCCAGTGCGGAGGTGCGAGTGCCGGTTCACGACCTTCTTGTTCCGGCCGACGCGCGGTTCCCAGATCGTCCGCAGGTCCCCTCGGATACCGTTCCGCTCCTCGGCCGCAGCGCGCGCCTCGTCGAGCTGCCCGATGTGCCGGAGCACCCGGACGACGGTGTCCTGGACGAGGAGGTCCCACATCTCCGCCGGAAGCGGCATCAGCGGGACCGTGTCCGCGGCCACCACATAGTCGCCCGCCTGGGGCGCTTCCTGGAAACCGGGGTCCGTCTCGTCGATGGTGACGGTGCTCCCCGCGACCGTCGCGGGGATGTCGATGGCCCGGTAGGCGAAGGGGGGGCGCGCCGCGACGATGTCCACCCGGTCGCCGCTCGAGAACGTCGTGGGGGCTCCCGAGGCCGTGACGACGCCGGCCGCGTAGCTCGCGACGGTTACCTCTCCGACGGCCGTCTGGAGCCGGCCTGGCCGGACCATGTAGCGCATGCGGAGCGTGGGCCCGTTGGGGCCCTCCGTGGGCTCGGGGATGAGCCGGATGGCCGGTCCCTCGGCGACGTAGCCGTAGCGCGCCTGCCATGAGATCAGCCCCGACGCCGCGTGCTCCTGCGCCTGGTCCAGGGAGAGCAGCGGGAGCGGCAGCCCTTCGTGGCCGTCGCGGTCGACGGGAACGACGTGACGCAGCCCGTCGCCGACGGCGCGCCCCGGGATGGGGAACCGCGCCTCGTCGGCGAGAGGCTGATCGTAGCGGTAGATGAGGAACTCCTCGCGCGCGCGCCGGAGCTCGGAGAGGCAGAGCGTGCGCAGCGACGAGGTGGCGAGGTCGAGGATCTCCGTCGACGTCGGCTCCGACTCGGAGTCGAGCGAGGCTCGGAGCCGAATGGCGCTGACGAGGTCGTCCGCGGTGTACGCCACGAACTACTCCTCGTCGGCGGTGTCGTCCTCGTCGCTCGACTCGCCCGACAGAAGGGCGAGCAGCGCACGGACGGAGGCGTCCTTCGGGTCCTTCCGGACCCCGGGGAGTCGGGCCTTGCGGCTGTCCTTGCGGATGGCCTGGAGGGCCCGCGTGGTGGCCTGGGCGTCCATGCGCTGCCCTCGCTCAGCTCGCGGCGTTGACGATGCCGGTGATCTTCACGTGCGCGGCGGGCCGGCAGTTGAAGAGCGCCTGGTTCGAGTACATCCGCATCTCGTAGCCCATGTTGTTCTCGAGCACGTGGAGGTAGTTCTCCTCCGCGCCGGCGAGCCCGGGCTGGCGGTTGGTGATGTCGGCGGCGCCGATGCGCTTGAGGTGCCGCGGCGAGAGCATGAACGCCTCGCCGGCCTTCACCATCGGGTGCGGCACGATGTCGATCGTCCCGTTCGGCCCGTAGTACGTGATCTTGGTCGTACCGAGGTCCAGGCCTTCCTTGGTGCTGCTGGTGTAGCGCCGGATGGCCGCGGAGTCGTTGTTCAGGTCGGTCCACGTGTAGGTCGACACGTAGGCCTTGAGGTTCGTGGCCCCGCTCCGGACCACGGTGCGCGCCGCGGCGCTGGTGAGGATCGCGAGGCTGGCCGCTCCGCCCGCGTTGTCGCGGGTGTTGCCGCGCCACAGCGAGTAGACGGCGCCGTCGATGCCGTGGAGCACGCCGGTGCTGGGCACGAGGGCGTCGAGGCCGTTGAACCAGTTCCCGACGGCGCCGAAGGGCAGGACCACGTCGCCCACGGTGAGGGCGGTGAGGTCGGCGGCGTTGCCCGTCACGGCTACGGTGCGGGCGTCGTTGTCGATGGCCCCGACGATGATGGCGGCGTTGCCGTTCCGCTGCGTGGTGAGGGCGGGGTTGTAGGCGTCGAGGGCCGCGTTCTCCTTCTGGGCCCAGAGGCCGGGTGCCCAGGAGCCCGGTGTGAACGTGAGCACGCGCGAGGTGCCGCTGCCGGCGATGCCGCTGATCTCACCGATGTTGGTGCCGCCGTAGAGGATGTCCTCCTCTCGAGCGAAGGACATGGTGTTCCGCATGTCCTGGATGATCTCGGTCGCGAAGTTGCCGTAGGCCTGCTTGCCGGCATTCACGGCCGACGCGAGCAGGCCCGAGGCCACGCGCTCGCGAAGCACCATCTCGGACCCGCGCTCCTTGGCCTCGCGGGTCTCGCCGTTCCGCGCCTCGTTCAGCGCGAAGACGGTGCCGTAGCTGGCGCCGCCGTTGTACGTCAGGCCCTGCGAGCGCCGGACGCGGACCGTGTAGGAGTAGTCCTCACCGGTCTTGTTCTGGGTGTCGAACGCGATGTCCTGGCCGAGAATCGAGTGCTCCGGCACCACGTTCTCGAACCCTGCGAAAATGTCCTTCGTCCACCCATTCGCGGTGGCAAACGTATTGTCCGGCACGACGGACCTCCATCAAGCAGCCCCTTCGGGGGCGGGTGATGGCTCGCGTTCACGTGTCGGACCGAAGGGCGCGGGCTCTCGCGAGGTGCCGCGCGGCGGGCCCTCCCGGGGTGCCGCCTGCAATCAGCCAGAGGCTTCAACAAAGCCTGGGGATGACGCCGGGAGAGCCCGGCTGGATGTGGACCCATCCTATGCCCGGGTGTTCAGTGTGTCAAGCTGTCGCGATCAGCCTCGGCGCGCCTTCCACGCCGCCTTGAAGACGTCGGGCGCGGCGGGGTCGATGGTGGGCATGCCCGTGGCGCGGTCCACGATCACGTACCGGTTCGGGACGCTGACCTGCTCGCGGGCTCGCGGCTGCGCCGTGGGCGCCTGTGGGGCGGGCTGACGGCTCTGCCCCTGCACGCGCTCGATGTCCCGCTTCCGGAGCGCGGCGAGGCGCTCGGGACCGATGAGCTTCTCCAGCTCGTCGAGGTCGTTGGGCACGAGCTCGGGCACGATGCCTCCGAGGGAGTCCCGGACGGCCATGGCCACGTCCTCGGGCTCCATCGTGTAGCCCGCCTGCGCCGCGGTGAGGCCGATGGTGACCATCTCGTCGAAGACGCGCTCCGTGGTCGGCAGGCCCGCCGCCTTCATGGCCTCGACGTACTTCGTCTGCAGCGCCGTCGCGTTGCGCTGGGTCTCCGCGGCGATGCGACGCTCCTCCTGCTGCCGCTTCCAGCTCTCCTCACGCTCCCGCTGCGCCTGCTCCCGCTGCTGGAGCTCCACCTCACGGCGCTGGTCCGCGGGCATCTCGAGGAGGTCGAGCTCCTTCTTGAGCACAGCGGCGGCCACGTCCTTCAGGTCGAACCCGAGCTGCGGGGCCATGTGCTCGAGCGTCGCGGCCGGGTTGCTCCGGAGCGCGTTCAAGAGCGCGTCCACGTCCTTCCGCGCCAGCGCAGCCTCCTGCATGCGGGCGTGGGCCGTCTGCCGGAGGACGTAGTCCTTCTTGAGCTGGTCGAGCGACACGCTGACGGACTTCCCGTCCACCTGGAGGTCGACCTTCCCGTCCTTCGCCATCGCGTCGCGGACCCAGCTCGGGGCGGCGTCCCAGTTGATCTCGGGAGCCGCGCCCTCGCCACCCTCCGGAGCACCTTCGGGGGGCACCCCGCCCGCCACCTCGGCGACGGGCGCGTCCGTGTTGACCACGATGGGGGAGCCGTCGCCCGCCCCCGCTGCCGGCGCGCTCGGCGCCGCCGTTCCCTCTCCACTCATCGCTCCTCCTCGTCGCTGTCGGTCCACGGCACTGCGCCGGTTGGATCGAAGTCTTCGTCCCGCGCTGGCTCATCCATCCACGGGTCGTAGGGGGCGCCGTCCTGCAGACGCAGGAGGTACTCCTTGCCGCTCTCGTTGGCGCGGCGCTCCTGCCGCGTAGGGGCGTTCACGCCGTTCGCCTTGTGGGGCTTGCAGAGGAGGCAACCGGCGCGGCGGTTCTTGGGCCGACCTCGCTTGTGGTGCGTCACGCCAGGCCCCCAGTCTCAGGGTCGTACTGCGCGTTGTTCGGCGCCCCCGGCATCGAGGGCATGTCGGGCAGGCTCGGCGGGCCGCCCTCGACGGGGCCGCTCGCTGCGCCGGGGTTCGCGTCCGGCGGCGGGCCGGCATCGGGACCCGGCGGCGGGGGCGCGGGGTTGGCCCCGGGCATCCCGGCGGCGGCCTGCTGCGCCATCGCGAGCACCGCGGGGTGCATCGGGTGGGGCTTGTTGGGCCCGTAGGCGTTGCGCCCCGCGACGAGCAGCATGTCGGGGTCGTCGTGCGAGGCCTTCCGCCACACGTCGAAGTGCCGCCGGCAGTGCGCCAGGATGATCTCCACGGCATCGGGGTCCGCCCGCACCGCGGGCTCGTCGAGCAGCGAGGCGTGCGCCGCGACGTGGCCGAGGTGGTTGTCCGTGATCATGACCTCGGCGGCCTGGCCTCGGAGGAGCAGCTCGTTCTCGCGGTCGATGCCACGGCGGTGCGAGTCCGCCGGGTCGAGGATGTGCTCCAGCCGCCCCGTCGAGACGACCTGGAGGTAGTCCTCCGGCTTCTCGATGACGCCGGCCTGGAGGAGGCGGTCCGCGAACGCGATGCGCTGCGGCTTCGACATGGCCGAGGCCTCACCGATGTCCACGGCGACGCGCCGCACCTCGGCGATGTCGCTGCCCTTGAAGCTCCTCAGGAGCGGGATCTTGTCGGCGCCAGCGATTTCCGCCGTGCGCTCCGTGGTCGCGAACTCCTGCCAGAGCTCGATGAGGTGCTGTCCGATCTCGCGGAGCGCCTCGCCGTAGCCGCGCTGAAGCCCGGAGTTGTACTGCATCGTCATCGAGTGCAGCAGCGCCGCGTGCTCGCCGCTCGAGCCCTGGACGTTGCCGCGCGCGAAGTCCGAGAGGCCTCGGATGCGCTGCATCGTCTGCGTGAGGAGCTCGATGAACTGGAAGGACTCGGCCTTGATCTCGAGGTGGTTGAGCGCTCTCGGCTCCTCGTCGGACTCGAGGAGGTTCATGCCGCCGGCGAGCTGCGTGACCTCGAGGCCGGACCCCGGCGGCGTCCAGTAGTTCATGACGGCCGCGTTCTCGTGGTTGGTCAGCACCGCGCCCAGGGCGGCATCCACGGCGTCCTGGAGGCCCATGAGGTCCCACGAGCTCGACGAGCCGAAGGGCGTGCCTTCCTCGGGCTCGGGGCAGAAGCTGATGACCGGGATGCGCTGATAGCGGAGCGCGCCGTCGTAGATGATGGTGTCGCCCACCATCCGGCAGTGCCGCCCCTGCGGGAGGGCCGGGGTCCGGTCGTGGTAGAACTCCCAGACGCTGACGCGGTCGGGGTCCTCGCGCTGCGCGTGCTCGTTCAGCAGGTGGCTCCCGGGCAGCGGGTCCGCCGGCGCGCCGAGGATGGCCTCACGATGCTCGGGGTGCTCGGCGGCGACGTCCCAGCGGTTCAGCCGGCGGCGCATCGCCTTCCACGTCACGTCCTCCTTGCGAGTCGCCGAGGGGTCCCGGGCCACGTCGATGGGGTGGTAGAGCGTCGCCCGGATGTCGCCCTGCCGGATGATGCGGCCGTGCTCCTCGCCGGTCTCCTGGTCCCGCGCGAACTCGGCGGTGTAGGGAGCGCCCAGCGAGTGGTCCCAGACGACCTCCAGGTCGGCGTCGCCGTAGCGCAGGACCTTGGCCATGCCCTCTTCGGTCTTCGCCTCGATGCCGTACTCGTCCATCGACCACTCGAGGAGGCCTTCGGCGAGATCGGCCTGCTCGCGGCTCTTCACCTGGTTGTTCATCGCGCGGCACTGGAAGCCCGGGCGCGACCCGATGACCAGCACGAGGGTGTGCGTGAGCAGCGACCGGAACTCGTTGGCCGCGATGAGGGCGAGCTCGCCCTGCTCGCCCCCGTGCGTGATCGCCGCGCTGCTCTTCCAGCCGCCCTCGGAGTCGCGGCCGTAGAAGATGTTCGTCGCGCGCTTCCAGACCTCGCTCCGGCCCGTGCGCTCGAGGTCGTCGTAGTAGCGACGGATGCGTGCCTCGAGGTAGCCGCCGAACTCTTCGCGGTCCTGGACTGCTGCCCAATACTCGTCCTGCGGAGCGCTCAGCCCCGCGGTGCCCTGATGCTTCATCGCCGTGCCCTCCTCGGCCGGAGCTTCCGCAGCTCCGAGCTCATCTGGCTCGGCGTCTGCGGGGGAATGTGGTGGGTGTCGCGCCGCGCGTGCGGGTTCGGCTCGTAGGGGTTTCGGCCCCGGTTCACGTGCCGCACGAAGTACTTCAGCGCGTCGAGCGCATCGAAGTGGCCGTACTCGCCGGACCGCTCGAACGACTTCCGCGACTTGTTCCAGATGGCGCCGCCGAGGTGCGCGATGAGCGTGCGGCAGCGCGGGTGAACGCGGATGCGCTGCTCGCCGACCCAGGCGCGCGTGATGTTGATGGCGGAGACGCTGTCGAACTTCTCGGGGGCGTAGGCCGCCCAGCCCTCGTACTTCGAGAGGTCCCGGCGCTCCTGGAGCGTGCAGTCGGCGATGCGCCGCTTCGGGCCCTTCCATGGCTCTCCGGGTGTGCCGGCCGTCGTCCCGTCCTCGAGGCGCCAGAGCTCCCGCTCCTTCGCGAGCAGCACCGGCGCGATGTCGCGGTAGGCGGTGTTGCGGAACACGACCTCGTCCTCGATGACGATCCAGTCCCGCAGGAAGTCGTAGTAGCCGAAGAGCACGACCGTGAGGTCGTTGAAGCCGAAGTCCCCCACGACGTACGTGTCGAAGCGTGCGGGGCGCTCGTGGGGGGCGACGCACACCTCCTTGGCCGCCGTCCACTCGGGGATGACCGCGAGCGCGTCGTCGAGGATGGGCCGCGCGAGGTACTCGCGGATCCAGTGCGAGGAGAGCTCGCCGCCGGACTCCTTCTTGAGGTCATCGATGTCCTCGGGCGTGATGTGCGGCGCGTCGTAGATCGTCCGGTGGTAGTAGTAGCCCTCCGCCTCGGCCTCGACGCAGTACATCGAGTCGAAGGGGTGAGCCGGCGTCACCGACGGCGTGGAGCTGATGATCACGCGCCCGTTGGTCGTCGCCGTCGACGGCATCAGGACCGAGCGCACGACGTACTCGAGGCGGTCCACGTCACCCGCCTCGTCCACCATCCCAAGGTCCGTCGACTTCCCGCGGAGGCGCCGCGCGTTCTTGCCGTCGCATCCTGCGAGCACGAACCGGGAGCCGTTCGGGAACGCCCACCGGCTCTTCGAGATCTGATGCTCCGGTCTCAGCTCCGCCGGGCAGTCGTCGAGGATGGGGTCCATGTGCTCCTCGACGATCTCTTCGGCCTGCGCCTTCTCGGGCACGGCGAAGCGAACCCAAGAGCCCGGCTTCTGAAGGCACTTCTCGAGCCCCAGCACCGTGAGCCACCGCGACTTCCCCCACCGGCGCGCGCACCGGAGCACAAACTTCCGCGAGTCGCTGCTGAGGTAGGCCGAGCGGAGCTCGAGCTGACCAGGGTGCAGCAGGTACGACAGGTCACCGCCCGTCCAGACCTTCCGCAGCAGCGCCTCGCGGGTGGGGTTCAGATGTCCCACGCGCACTCCCGCTCGCACTCCTCACAGCACGTGCAGAGCGTCTCGTCGTCGTCGTGGACATCTGAACCCCACCCGCGAGGCGCTGCTGCGGAAGGTCTGGACGGGCGGTGACCTGTCGTACCTGCTGCACCCTG
>JBCDGX010000185.1:0-9443 GCA_038750805.1 Myxococcota bacterium | reverse complement strand
GTCGAGGGCATCGAGAACCTCCCCGAGGAGCCGGTCATCTTCGCGATGAACCACACGGACCGGTTCAACTACTTTCCCTTTCAGCTCGTGCTCTTCCGCCGCCACGACCGCTTCACGGCGACGTGGGTGAAGGGGAAGTACTTCGAGGGCCGCGCCGTCGGCCTCTTCATGGAGAAGACGAACAACCTGCCCGCCGTCTCCCGGGGCTACATCATCACGCGGGACCTGGTCGGAGTGCTCGGCCGCCGCCCCGAAGACGCCGAGTACGCCGCGCTCCGAAGGGCCGTGGACACGGTCGCGGCGGGGCGCGCCGACGCGAAAGCCGTCGACGCGGAGCTTCGCGGGACGGTGGCGGCGTCGCTCCTCACCGTTCCCCGGCGCATCCTGGGGCGCCCCTTCGATCCCCTCCACGAGACCTACGCGGAGGCCGTGAACGGCACCTTCAGCCGCATGATGCGGCGCTTCGTCGAGCTCCACGAGGAGGCCTTCCGCCTCGGCCTCGACGTGATCATCTTCCCCGAGGGCACGCGGAGCCGCCGGCTGAGCCGGGGGCGTATCGGCATCTCGCAGGTCGCGCTCCGCTACCACAAGACCGTCGTGCCCGTCGGAGGCAACGGGAGCGACCGCCTCTACCCCGGCTCGAACCCCTTCGCGAAGGGCGGCCGGGTCGTCTACCGCATCGGCGAGCCGCTCCGCTACGAGGACGCGAGCGCCTTCCACGTGCCGGAGCCCTTCGTACCCTTCGACGCGCGGGACGAGGCGAAGCATCGGGAGCGCTTCCAGGGCTACGTGGACGAGCTCATGCACCGCATCGACGGGCTCCTGGACCCCGAATACCGCTTCCAGGACGGAGAGAGCGGCGGCGTCCGCGGCTCGCACCGCTTCGTGTGAGGGGGTCGCCGTGACCACGCCCTACCCGGCCTCGCTCCACGCCGCGCTCCACGACGGCGTGCCGGGCGACGTCGACTTCTACCGGCGCGTCGCCGCCGGCGCGGGGAGCGTTCTCGAGCTCGGCTGCGGGGAAGGTCGCGTCAGCCGCGCCCTCGCCGCCGACGGTCGCGAGGTCGTGGGCGTGGACCTCGACGAGGGGCTCGTCGCCCTCGCCACGGCGGCGGGCGGCGGACCGACCTACCACCACGGCGACGTCCGGAGGCTCGCGCTGGGGCGAACGTTCGACCGGGTGATCGCGCCCTTCGGGACCGCCTACTGCATGCTCACGGAGGCCGACCTCGAGGCGATGCTCTTGCGCGCGCGGGCGCACCTCGCACCGGAGGGGCTGCTGGTCTTCGACGGCTACGCCGCGGACGCTTTCCACGCCGAGAGCACGAACGACGGCGTCGACGAGGAGGGCTTTCTCCGCACCGTCGAAGCCGACGGGCGCGTCTGGGACGTGCACGAGCACAGCCACTGGCGCCGCGACGACCAGCGCATCGACGCGCATTACCGGCACGTGCCGCGCGACGGAGGCGACGCGGTGCGCGCCACGATCCGCCAGCGCTACCTCCTCGCGGACCAGGTCGAGCCCCTCCTCGCCCGGGCGGGCCTCGCCCTCGTCGTCCTGCACGGAGGCTTCGACCAGCACGTCTTCGACGAAGAGAGCGAACGGCTCATCGTGACGGCCCGGCGGGCCTGAACCCGTGCGCGGTTCGGGAGCCGGCGCGTTCGTGAGAGGCTCCGGCGCATGCGCCGCACCTCCATCGTCGCCACCTTCGCCGCCCTCGCGGCCTGCAGCAGCTCGTCCGGGGGCTCCGCGCCGACCACCCCGGGGGCCGACGAGGTCCCAACGGCACGCGTGTTCTCCACCTCCCGCGCCGGCGACGCGATGCGCGAAGGCGTGCTCGAGGCCGCGACGGGCGAAGGGGACGTGCTCATCACCGTCCACCCCGAGCGCGAACGCCAGCGCTTCTTCGGCATCGGAAGCTCGCTCACCCAGAGCTCGGCCGCGGCGCTCGCGCAGATCTCGCCCGCGAAGCGCGCCGAGGTGCTCGCGGAGACCTTCGGAAGCGAGGGCGCGGCCTTCGCCCTGTCACGCACGCACATCGCGAGCTCGGACTTCTCCGAGGAGAGCTACGTCTACGTGCCCGAGCCGGACCCGAGCCTCGAGAGCTTCACCATCCAGCCCGACCGGGACAACGGCCTGCTCCAGCTCATCCAGGACGCCCGGCGCACCGCCGGCGCGGACTTCCGGATGATCAGCTCTCCCTGGTCGCCGCCGCCCTGGATGAAGGACAACGGCAAGCTCTACGACCCGGAGAACCGCACCGGCGGTCACCTCCTACCGGAGCACTACGGCACCTTCGCCCGCTACTTCGTGAAGTACCTCGAGGCCTACGCCGCCGAGGGCATCGACGTCTGGGCCATCACGCCGATCAACGAGCCCCAGGGCAACGCGGGCAATTGGGAGAGCATGCACATGTCGCCGGAGGAGCAGCGCGACTTCATGCGCGTGCTCGGCCCGACGCTGCGCGAGGCCGGCCTCGACACGCGCGTGCTCATCTTCGACCAGAACCGTGCGGAGATGCCCGAGTACACGGAAGCGATCCACGGTGACGCGGAGGCCGGCCAGCACACCTTCGGGACCGCGGTGCACTGGTACAACAGCACCTTCAAGGTCTACGAGGACGTGCTCGACGCCGAGCACGCGCGGCATCCCGACAAGGCCATCATCCAGACCGAGGGGACCATCGACAGCATGTCGGCCGAGTCCTCCTGCAACGGCGTGTGCCTCGAGCAGCCCTGCGGCTGCGAGGAGCTCTACGTGTGGTGGCAGAACGACGCCTGGTACTGGGAGAAGGAGGCGACGGATTGGGGCTGGGATTGGGCGCCGCCGGAGCAGCGGGCCGACCACCCGAAGTACAGCCCGGCCTTCCGCTACGCGCGCGACATCGTCGTCGGCATGGCCCATTGGATCGCCGGCTGGGTCGACTGGAACGTGGTCCTCGACAAGCGCGGCGGGCCCAACCACGTCTCGAATTTCTGCCTCGCGCCGGTGATGGTCGATGGGCCGACGGACACGGTCTACTACTCGCCGACCTTCTTCATCCTGAAGCAGCTCTCGCGGACGAGCCGCCCGGGCGGCGTGGTGCTGGAGACCGAGGTGGAGGGTCCCGAGGGGGTCCACGCCACGGCCATTCGGAACCCGGACGGCAGCGTCGCGGTGCACGTCTTCAGCGAGGCCGAGGCAGACGTGAGCGGCGTGGTCGACGTGGGCGGGCGTCGCTTCGCGCTCCCGACCCCGGCGGCGTCGCTCCAGACCGTGCTCATCGAGCCCGGCTGAGGGGCTCGACGCGGCAGGCCCGCGCGCCCCAGGGTTCCGCCATGTCCGTCGTGAAGATCAACGCCATCTCCGTTCCCGAGGGCCGCGGCCCCGAGCTCGAGGCGCGCTTCGCCGCCCGCGCCGGCGCCGTCGACGCGGCCCCGGGCTTCGAGGAGTTCATGCTCCTTCGCCCGGTGAAGGGCGACGAGCGCTACTTCGTCGTGACCCGCTGGGCGTCCGAGGCGGCCTTCGAGGCCTGGCGCGCCAGCCGCGCGTTCCAGAAGCAGCACCGGGACACGCACGCCGACGCCGGGAGGGGCGCCGCGAAGCCCGCTCACCCGGTGGCCTCCGGGGCGTCGCTCCTCGAGTTCGAGGTCGTCTCGCTGACCACGAAGAGCTGACCGACCGGGCGGCCGGCCGAAATTTTGTCAGCAGATCTGCAACCTCGCTCGCGAAAGCGTCGCAGATCGTTGCGGCGACGTTGACCATGGGCCGTGGAGCGTCTAGTTCCGGGTGGAATTGCCCCCCCGGGAGTGAAACGTGACCGCCGCCGCCTCGACCAACGCGCCCTCCGTCGCTCCCCGTCGCGGGGACTTCCCCGACATGAACGACTGGCTGAACGCCATGGTCGGCCATCGCATCGCGCGGCAGCGCGCCGTGGGCGAGACCATGACGGCCGAGACGGTCTTCGTCGCCGACACGGGCCACGACGTCTACCAGCGGCGCTTCAAGCCGATGGTCCTGGCGGTGCTCCTGACCATCGGCGCCGGCTTCGTGCTCGCGCCGAGCCTTCCGGCCCTCCTCTTCACCTTCGTCGCCCTCTACTTCTGGGTCGATTTCTACAGCGGCGTGCTCCACGTCGTCCTCGACGATCCGACCTTCTGCCGCCTTCCGCTCATCGGGGTGCCCTGCGTCGAGTTCCAGTGGCACCACAACTTCGAGTACGACATCGCCACGCGGAGCCTCTTCGACGTGTGGGGCGACCTCAACGTGCTCCTCTTCGTGAAGGCGCTGCTGCTCTTTGGCATCGCCGTGCCCCTGGGCCACGGGCCGACGGCGCTGATGGTCGCCGGCGTGGGGTTCTTCTGGGCCTACGCGAACCAGGTCGCCCACCGCATGGCGCACACCTCGCCGAAAAAGCGCCCGGAGTGGGTGAAGCGGCTTCAGGGGCTGGGCGTCCTCGTGCCGCCGCGGACCCACCAGGACCACCACGCCACCCACGACACGTCCTTCCCCGTGCTGAGCGGCCGGAGCCGCGGGCTCATCGACGGGCTCCGCGAGCGCGTCCCGAACCGCTGGGTGTGGCTCGGGGTCTTCCTCTTCCTCACGGGCTTCGACCTCGTGCTCTACGTCTTCGCCTTCGACGCCGTCGCGTCCTAGCGCCAACCCGAGCCTCCACGGCATGCGCGCCGTCGGTGACGCGCTGGGCCCGCGAGCGTCTGGCGCGCTGACGCACGACGCGCGTGAGACGCCCGGGTGGGAACGAAGGGCCCTCCCTCGCGTACCCTGAAGCCGATGCGCATCCGCTACGCGATCCCCTTCGCCCTCCTCCTCCTGGGCCTCGGCCTCGCCATGTTCGTGATGGGCGTGCTGATCGCGAAGCCCATGACCATGGGCCTCGGCGCGCTGAACGGCTTCGTCGGCGTGCTCATGCTGGTGCAGCCGACCTTCGTCGTGCACCCGGACAAGGTCGACGCACGGAACCTCATCGGGATGACCATGAAGTCCTACCCCTTCGCGCTCGCGTCGCTCCGCGTCGAAGGGAAGAGGGTCCTCCCGCCGGAGGGGAAGAAGCCGACCATCGGCGGCTTCTGGGCGCGCGGCTCGGACATGGACGCGCTCATCGCCGCCATCGAGGACGCGAAGCGCGCGCGCGCCTGAGCCCGCTCAACCCTGCACGAGTGGGCTGAAGTAGAGCCACACGAGGCCGACGAGGACGAGGAGCGCGACCGTCCAGCGCCCGTCGACGCGGCGCCAGGTCGTGGGGGGCGCGTCGCCCTTGCCCGCCGTGGCGAAGGTGAGCCCGGCGAGGCGCGCGTCGCTCGGCGCGTCGGTCAAGAGCGAGACCAGCACCAGCACTACGGCGCAGAGCGCGAAGAGCAGCGCCGCGAAGTGGAGGAAGTTGATCTCGGCGAAGGTCAGCGCCGCGCCGCTCAGCCCCTCCTTACCGAGCTCCGCCCCGAGGCGCGCGAAGCCCACGAAGAAGCCCGTCGCCAGCGCCGCCAGGGCCCCCTTCGAGGTCGCGCGCCGCCACGCGACGCCGAGCAGGAAGACCGCCGCGATGGGCGGAGAGATGTAGGCCTGCACGCTCTGGAGGTACTCGTAGAGCTGCTGCGAGACGTGCTCCATCATCGGGATCCACGCGAGCCCGAGCCCGACGAGGGCGACCGTCGCCAGGCGCCCGACGCGCACCTGCTGGACCTCCGTCGCCGCCGGGCGGAGCACCAGGTAGACGTCCCGCGTGATGAGCGTCGAGCACGAGTTGAAGACCGACGAGAGCGAGCTCATCAGCGCTGCGAGGAGTCCCGCGACGACGAGGCCGCGCACGCCCACGGGCAGGAGCGCGCCGATCATCGCCGGGAGCGCCTGATCCGGCGACGCGAGCTCGAGGTCTCCGCGCTCGGCGAGGGCCGCCGCGACGACGCCGGGGATGACGAAGAGGAAGAGGGGCAGGAGCTTGAGGACGCCGCCGAAGATCGTCCCGCGCCGCGCGTTGTCCTCGTCCTTCGCGGAGAGGACGCGCTGCACGATGAACTGGTCCGTGCACCAGTACCAGACGCCGAGGATCGGGGCGCCGAGGAGGATGCCCGTCCAGGGGAAGGCCGGGTCGGAGAGCGGCTTCCAGAGCGAGAGCACGCCCGGCTCCGCCGCCTCGACCATCGCGCCCCAGCCGCCGAGGCGCGCGAGCCCGATGCCCGTCACCGCGAGCGCACCGCCCACGAGCACGAACATCTGGAGGAGGTCCGTATAGAGCACGGCCCGAAGCCCGCCGAAGACCGTGTAGGCGCCGGTCGCCACCACCACGACGAGGGCCCCGGTCCAGAAGTCGATGCCCATCAGCGCTTCGAAGACGATGCCGCCGGCGGCGATGGTCACGCTGATCTTCGTCAGCACGTAGCCGACGATGGAGATCACGGCGAGGTACCAGCGGGCGGCGGGCCCGTACCGGCGCTCGAGGAACTCGGGCATCGTGAACACGCCGCTCCGCAGATAGAAGGGCACGAAGACCCAGCCGAGCACGAGCAGGATGAGGGACGCGAGGATCTCGAACTGGCCGACGGCCACGCCGCGGGCGGCGCCGGTGCCCGCGAGGCCCACGAGGTGCTCGGAGCCGATGTTCGACGCGAAGAGCGAGGCGCCGATGACGAACCAGCCGACGTTGCGTCCGGCGAGGAAGTAGTCCGCGCTGTCCTGGGGCGCGCTCGCGCGCTCCCGGCGCTCGCGGAGCGTGGCGCCGATGGCCACGCCGAAGACGGCGACGAAGTAGAGAGCGATGAAGGCCCAGTCGAGGCCGGCCAGGGTTCCCATCCGGGGACCCTACACGAGCTCTGGCGAGGGACCCGCTCGGCCTTTATAGGGGGCCTTCATGCACGTCGTAGGAATCATCGGGGGAGCCGTCGCAGGCTCCGAGGCGGCGGCGCTGGTCGCCGAGAGCGGGGCCCTGGCCATCGTCTTCGAGCAGGGCGACCGGCCCTACGGGAAGATCGAGGACGGGCTCCCGCGCTGGCACGAGAAGCTCCGCTCGAAGGAGTTCCAGAGGATCGACGCGAACCTCTCACATCCGAACGTTCGTTACATTCCGCGCACGCGCGTGGGGAAGGACGTCGAGCTGGCGGCACTGCGGGAGCTCGGCTTCTCGGCCCTGGTGCTCGCGAATGGCGCCTGGCGGGACCGGCGCCTCCCCGTGGACGGCGTCGACGCCTACGTCGGTAAGGGCTTCGCCTACCAGAACGACTTCGTCTACTGGTTCAACCACCACCACGAGGCGGGCTACGCGGGCCCGGCCTACGAATGCCCAGAGGGCGCGCTCGTCGTGGGCGGCGGACTCGCGAGCGTCGACGTCGCGAAGATCCTCAGCCTGGAGACGCACGCCCGAAAGCTCCGGGAGCAGGGCGTCGAGGTCGACGTGGTCGAGCTCGAGCTCAAGGGCATCCCGGCCTGGTGCAAGGCGAAGGGCATCGAGCTTCCGGAGGTGATCCCGCCCACGCTCGTCTACCGGCGGGACATGGAGTCCATGCCCCTCGCGAGCTTCCCCGCCGGCGCCGACGACGCGCGAAAGGCCAAGGTCCGCGCGTCCCGCGTGAAGATCATGAAGCGCGTGATGGACCGCTACTGCGTGGCCTTCCAGCCCCTCCGAACGCCCGTGGGCCTGCTCGTGGAGGACGACGCGCTCGTCGGCCTGAAGCTCCAGCACACGGAGCTCGCGGACGGCCGGGTACGCGCCGTCGAGGGCGCCGTGGACGACGTGCGGGCCCCGCTCGTCGTGAGCAGCATCGGCTCCGTACCGGCGCCCATGGGTGGCGTTCCCATGCGCGGTGATCTCTACGATTTCGAGGACGAGGAGACCGGCGCGCTTCGCGACGTCGACGGCGTCTTCGGCCTCGGCAACGTGCTGACCGGGCGGGGCAACATCAAGGAGAGCCGCCTGAACGCGCAGGTCATCGCGCGCGGGCTGCTGAGCGCCCGGCTCCTCGCCGAGGCCGACGAGGGCGCGAGCGCCGAGGCCTTCGACCAGGCGCGCGCGGACATCCGTGAGGCGGCCGCCCGCCAGCTCGAGTCCACGCTCGCGCGGCAGGCACCGGACGCCGCGACCCGCGAGGGCATCGAGCGCTTCGTGCAGGAGCGCTGGGACACCGTCGGCTACCCCGGCGACTACATGACCTGGGCGGAACGGCACCGCCCGGAGTCGTGACACTCCGGCGCATCCGGCACCGCCCGGAGTCGTGACACTCCGGCGCATCCAGCACCGCCCGGAGTCGTGACACTCCGGCGCATCGTGCGCCGCCCGGAGTCGTGAGGCCTACTCCGGGCGGGCGAAGGCGTTGACCTCCCAGCGCGCCGGCTCCTCGATCGTGAAGGTGCCGACGCGCACGGAGAAGCCCGTCGTCTGACCCGCCGCGAGGTTCCGGTCCGTCGCGAAGCCGTCGGCGAGGGCGACCGGGTGGCCCCCGGCGTCGCGCCCGACGACGAGGACCTTGGGGAAGCGCACGGGCCCCTCGGTCGGGTTCCGGACCGTGCCGACGACGTTCTTCCCGCCGAAGCTCCCCTCGAGCACCCGGCTCTCGACCACCTGGAGGTCGGCGACGCGCGAATAGCGCTGCGGCTGAAGCTCCCGGAGCACCACCTCCGCCCGGGCGAAGGCCGGCGGGTGCGTGATCAGGGCCAGCACGGGGACCGCGTCGCCCGGAGCCAGCACCTCGCGCCGTGCGTAGCCCGATTGCTCCCCCACGCGCGCCCCGGCCTCGTCGAAGAGTGAGACCACGATGGCCGGCCGCTCGATGGCGAGCTCGCCGACGTTCACGATCTCGCCGATCCAGAAGCGCGCGCCGGAGCGGTTCACCGCGTCGCGGAGATGGCGAAGCTCGGCCTTCGGGACGGCCACCGGCGCGGCCTCGGCCTCCTGAGCCACCACCGGGGCCGCGCTCGGAGCGGCTGCCGGGGCGACGCCCGACGTCGGCTTGGGTGGCGCCGTCGTCCCAATAACGCCCAGCGCCCGCCGCGGCGTGGGCGGCGGACGGTCCTCCATGGCGATGCGCACCACGAGACCGGCGCCCACGACGAGGAACGCGAGCGCCGTCGCCGCGATGATGCGCACCGTCGGCGGCCGCGGCGCCGCGGCCGGGGCCGGCGCCGGAGCGGCCGGAGCCTGCGGACGCCCCCAGCTCTTCGTGCCGCCGCTGACGACGAAGCGCGTCCCGCAATAGCCGCACTCGCGCTCGTTCGTTCCCTCGAGGGGCCGCGTCCCATCGGCCCCGCAGCTCGGGCAGCGAATGATCGTCGCCTGGACCATGCCGAAGCGTATCGCCGACCGACCGCCGTTCTGAAGGCCCCCGAAGGACTAGAGCGCATCTCAAAACCCCGCGATGGGTAAGTGTTCGGATTCAGATCGGAATCCGAACGGGGATCGACAGCGCGGATCGATCGTGATCTACGGTCCTGGTGAAGCTGACCGATCCGCAGTGGGCGC
>JBCDGX010000184.1:0-9450 GCA_038750805.1 Myxococcota bacterium | reverse complement strand
TCTTGCCCTGCTTGTGGAGCTTGTGAATCTCCTGCTTGGCGGCGTCGATCAGCCGCGCGCTCGGCGCGACGCGGTCGACGAGGCCCTTCTTGAACGCGCGGACCGGGTCGAACATCTTGCCGGGCAGGATCGCGGCCAGCGCCGTCGGCAGGCCGACCAGGCGCGACAGCCGCTGCGTGCCGCCAAAGCCGGGGACGATGCCGAGCTGCACCTCGGGCAGGCCGATCTTGGTGCTCTTGTGGTCGGACGCGACGCGCACGTCCTCCGCCTCGATGGCGGCCGGGCCCTCGAGCAGGCGCTCGCAGACCTCGAGGGCGACGTAGGCGCCGATCTCGAAGGGGAGGCGTCCGCCGCGGGCCTCGAGGCGTCGGCCCAGGGAGCCGAGGTCCATCCCGAGGCTCATAGCTCCCCCCCGCGCTGGCTCTCGGCGGCGGGCCGTACAGGCACGCCCGCGGCCTCGAGGTAGGCCTTGACCTCCGCGATCGAGTGGGTCTCGTCGTGGAAGATCGACGCCGCGAGCGCCGCGTCCGCACGCCCTTCGACGAGGCCGGCGCGCACGTGCTCGGGCGTGCCCACGCCCCCCGAAGCGATCACCGGGACCGGTACCGCGTCCGCCACCGCCCGGGTGAGCGGGAGGTCGTAGCCGTCCTGCGTCCCGTCCCGGTCCATGCTGGTCAGGAGGATCTCGCCCGCGCCCCGGCGCGCAGCTTCCGCAGCCCAGGCGACGGCGTCCCGGCCCGTGGGCTCGCGTCCGCCACGCACGACGACCTCCCACTCGCCCTCGCCCCGGGCCTTCGCGTCGATGGCGACGACCAGGGCCTGCGCGCCGTAGGCCCCCGAGACCTCTTCCAGAAGCTCCGGCCGGCGCACCGCGGCGCTGTTGATCGACACCTTGTCTGCGCCCGCGTGCAGCAGGTCGCGCACGTCCTCGAGGGTCCGCACACCACCGCCGACGGTGAGGGGAACGGCCACGCGGCGCGCGGTCCGCTCGACCACGTCGAAGATCGTCCGGCGCTCCTCGTGGGAGGCGGTGATGTCGAGGAAGCAGATCTCGTCGGCGCCCTGCTCGCAGTAGCGCGACGCCTGCTCGACGGGGTCGCCGGCGTCCCGAAGCCCGACGAAGTTGACGCCCTTCACGACGCGCCCGTTCTTCACGTCGAGGCAGGGCACGATGCGGCGGGTCAGCATGCGGGGCCTTCTCCCGCGCTCGCCGCGAAGGCCTCGGGCAGCGTGAAGGCGCCGCCGTAGAGCGCCCGGCCACAGACCGCGGCGCGCACGCCGGCCTCCCGGAGCGCGACCAGGTGCGCCAGGCTGCCGATGCCCCCGGACGCGATCACCGTGGCCTCGACCTGGGCCTGGAGCGCGGCCGTGCCCGGGACGTCCGGGCCGCCGCGCATGCCGTCGCGCTCGATGTTCGTGTAGAGGATCGCCGCCGCGCCCCAGCCGTCGACCTCCCGCGCGAGGGCCTCGGCGGCCACGCCCGAGCCCTCGGTCCATCCTTCGACGGCCACCTCGCCGCCACGCGCGTCGACGGCGACGACCACCGAGCCCGCGCGCGTTTCCGCGAGGCTCCGGACCAGCGCAGGGTTCTTGATCGCCGCGGTCCCGAGCACGACGCGCTCGGCGCCGGCGTCGAGCCAGCGCGCCGCCACCTCGGCGTCCCGGATGCCCCCACCGACCTGCACGGCGACGGGCACCCTCGCGAGGATGGCCGCGATGACCTCCACGTTGCCCGGAGCCCCGTCGCGGGCGCCGTCGAGGTCGACCACGTGGAGGCGTCGGGCCCCGGCCTCGGCGAAGCGCGCGGCGACGCCGACGGGGTCGTCGTCGTACACCGTCGGCTCCTCGTAGCGCCCCTGGCGGAGGCGAACGACCTTCCCCTCGAGAAGGTCGATGGCGGGGATCAGCTCCATCGTTCGGGGCGGGAGCCTAGCCCCGCGACCTCGGCGGCGCATCGCGGAGCCAGCGGCGGAGGAGCGCTTCGCCGCGGCGCTGGCTCTTCTCCGGGTGAAACTGACACGCGAGGACGTTCGCACGGGCGACGGCCGCGCAGAAAGGGCCGCCGTAGTCGGCCGTCGCGGCGATCACCGCAACGTCGTCGGGGGCGCAGCAATAGCTGTGCACGAAGTACACGTAGGCGCCGTCCTCGAGGAGCGGGTGCGCGCTCGCGATGCGGTTCCAGCCCATGTGCGGGACCTTCAGCCGCGTCCCCTCCGCGTCCGTGAGCGAATCGGGAAAACGGCGCACCCCTCCGGCGAAGATCCCGAGCCCGGCGGCCCCCGGCGCCTCCTCGCTCGCCTCGAAGAGGAGCTGCATCCCGAGGCAGATGCCCAGGTAGGGCACGCCCGCGTCCACGGCCTCCCGGAGGGCGACGCCGAGGTCCCCCTCGACCGCGCGCGCGCCGTCGCGGAAGGCCCCCTGCCCCGGCACGAGAAGGCGCCCGGCCCGGCGCACCGCGTCCGCGTCGCGGGTGACCTGGGGCGCGGCGCCGGCCCGTTCGAGGCCGCGGAGCACGCTGTGGAGGTTGCCGAGGCCGAGGTCGACCACGGTCACCGGAGCGTCGCCGCTCACTCGCGGAGCGTCCCCTTCGTCGAGGGAATGCGTCCGCTGGCGCGCGGGTCACGCTCCGTCGCCATGCGGAGCGCCTTGGCGAAGCTCTTGAAGGTGATCTCGATGAGGTGGTGGAGGTTGTCGCCCTCGCGCTTGTAGACGTGCAGGTTGCAGTGCGCGCCGCGCGCGAAACCCTCGAAGAAGACCTCGGCGAGCTCCGTATCGAACTCCCCGACGCGCGCCTTCGGGAGCGGGAGGCGCCAGACGAAGAAGGTGCGGCCGCTCAGGTCGAGCGTCGTCTCCACGCAGGCCTCGTCCATGGGCAGCATGGCCCAGCCGTAGCGGCGGATCCCCGCCTTGTCGCCGAGCGCATCGGCGACGCATTGGCCGAGCGTGATGGCCAGGTCCTCGGTGGTGTGGTGCCCGTCGATGTGCACGTCGCCCTCCGCCTCGACCTCGAGGTCGAAGAGACCGTGGCGGGCGAGCTGCTCGACCATGTGCGTGAGAAAGCCGATGGGCGTCGCCACGCGCGCGACCCCGGTCCCATCGAGGTCGATGCGCACGCGAATGCGCGTCTCCTTGGTCTCCCGCACGCGCTCCGCGACGCGCCGCTCTTCACTCATGCGCTCCCGCCCTCCGAGCCGCTCCCGCTCCGGTCGGCGGCGCGCTCCTCGATCTTCCGAAGGAGCTCGTTCAGCACCTCGCTGTCCGGCTCGTGGCGGAGGGCGATCTGCAGGCTCAGCTTCGCGCCGGCCTCGTCGCCGTCCTTGAGCGCGCGCACGGCCTTCGCGTAGAGCGGCCTCGCCTTCGGATGGCGAATGGAGCGCCGCAGCGTGCTCCTCCGCCGGCGCTCGCTCTCCGCGGGCACGGAGCGCAGCCGGAGCTGGCCGCGGGCGAGCACCGCGTCGTACTCGTTCCGAAGCTCCTGGTCGCGAAGCACCCGATAGGCCTCGGCGCCGCGGCGGAAGACCTCGTTGGCGCGCGCCTTCTTCTTCGGCTCGGCGTGGTTGTCCGGGTGGTACTTGAGCGCGAAGCGATGGAACGCAGCGCGCACCTCGTCCTCGCGAACCGTGGGTTCCACGCCCAGGAGCGTGTAGTAGTCGAGCCGGTCGAGCCTGTCCGCCACGATGCCTCTCAGCCGGGCGGAGCGTAGCGCGCCTCGATGCGCTCACGCATGGCGCCGACGTCGGCGTCCGCGATGGCGCCGACGAGCTGGATGCGCACCGTCTGCTCCTTGCCCGTCGCGGGGTCCGCGGCGCGGGCCTGAAGCGTCCCGTCGGCGTCGAGGATGAAGGTGACCTCGACCTTCACCTTGCCGCGCTGCGCCGCCGGCAGATCGAGGAGCTGCAGCTCCCCGAGGAGCTGGTTCGACTCGATGCGCCGCGCCTCACCCTGGCAGATGCGCACCGCGACCTCGGTCTGGCCGTCCAGGGCGGTCGTGAAGAGCCGCGTCTGCTCCGTGGGGATCGCCGCGTTCTTCTGGATGATGGTTTCGCAATAGCCGCCGACGGTCTCGACGCCGAGGGAGAGGGGCGTGACGTCGAGGAGGAGCGGCGTGGTTCCGAGCGCGGGCGGCGCCGTGACCGCGGGGCTGCCGAGCGGCGGCGTCATGCCGGGGGCCTCGGTCCCCGGCGGCGGCGGGAAGTGGCTGTCCGGCGCGTCCAGCCCCGCGGGGTTCGCCTCGCGCGGCGGCTGGAAGGCCGGGTTCGCGACGGGGCCCGAAGGCCGCGCAACGGGCGGCGGCGCGAGGCTCGCCACGGGGGGCGGCGGCGGCGCGATGCTCATCGCGGCCGGGGGCACCGGCGGCGGGAGGCTTGGCTGCGGCTGCTCCTCGAGCATCGACTCGTCGAGGGGCATCACCTCGCCGGTGCCCTCGTCCTCGGGCGGCGGGGCGCTGCTCCAGCGGGTGCTGTCCGGCGCGGCCGCGGCGGCGGCGTCGCCGACCTCCGAGGCGGGCATCTTGCTGAGCTGGAGCGCGGCGAGGGGCACGGCGCGGGGGGCCGTCTCCTCCGTGAGCACGGCCGGCTGCTTGCGCCCGACCGTCGAATCCGAAAGCGAGGCCTGGGAGGTCTTCTTCCGCCGGGCCGTCGAGAGCGCGAGGCCCTGGATGGCGGCGCCCTCGGCGACCACCAGATCCGGATCGACCTGCGTGCGTGGCTCCCGCCCGAAGTACTCGGCGACCATGCGCCGCACGAGGGGCATGCGCGTCGAGCCACCCACGAGGATGACCGTGTCGAGCTGCGAAGGCCGAAGGCCGGCGGCCTTCATCGCGTCCTCGCAGACGTCGAAGCAGCGCCCGAAGAGCGGCGTCGCGAGGCGCTCGAGGGTGCCCCGCGTGGTGGTGAAGTCGAGGTCGAGGGCGACGCCGTTCTCCCCGTAGGCCAGCTCCTCGACGCGGAGCTGCACCTCGTCGTCGTGGGAGAGCTGGCACTTGGCCCACTCCGCCGCGGCGCGGAGGCGCTCGAAGGCCTGCTTGTCCTGCCGGAGGTCCGAACGGTGCTCCTGGAGGAACGAGTCCGCCATCGCGTCCGCCAGCAACGTGTCGAGGTCGTCACCGCCGAGGTAGGTGTCGCCGGCCGTGGCCAGCACCTCGAAGACCTCGCCCGCCAGGTCGAGGATGGTCAGGTCGAAGGTACCGCCGCCGAGGTCGAACACCGCGACGCGCTCACGGCGCCCGGCGCTGAAGCCGTAGGCCAGCGCCGCGGCCGTCGGCTCGTTCAGGATGCGGAGCACGTCGAGGCCGGCGACGCGGCCGGCAGCCTTCGTGGCCGCGCGCTGGAGCTCGTTGAAGTTCGCCGGGACCGTGATGATCGCCTGCGAGCACGACATGCCGAGCGAGGCCTCGGCCCGGCTTCGCACCTCGCGGAGCACGAAGGCGCTGATCTCGCTGAGCGTGTAGCTCTCGCCGCGGCTCTTCACGAGCACGCCGCCCGTCGGGCTCGACGCGAGGTCGAAGGGGAAGCGCTCCTTGGCGCGGGTCACCTCCGACGAGCGGAAGGGCCGGCCGATGAGGCGCTTCACCGAATAGACGGTGTTGCGGGCGTCGATCAGGCGCCGGTCCCGCGCCTTGGCCCCCACGAGCACCGAGCCGCTCGGGTGGAAGCTGACGACTGAGGGGACGAGCTTCGAGCCGTCGGCTCCCGGAAGCACACGGCTTCCGTCGGCGGAGGCCATGGCCACCACCGAGTTCGTCGTTCCGAGGTCGATGCCGAGGACCGGTGCTGCCACGCGCCGCGCTCCAATCAGCCTTCGTCCACAAAGGCCCTCGAAAACCCTACCATTCTCCTAAGCCTCGTCGGAATTTTCGGGGTCTTCGCTCGTGTCCGACGCGTCGGTCGCGCCGGCGGTCTCGGCCGGGGCCTCGGGAGCCTCGCCCTCGGGCGCCTCCGCGCCCTCCTCCTCCTCGGCGGCCTCCGAGGCGTCGATGGGCTCGACGTCGACCACGCGCTCGCCCTTGGCGAGGCGAATCACCCTCACGCCCTGGGTGTTGCGGCCGGTCTCACGAATCTCCTCGATGGTCGTGCGGATGACCCGGCCGCCGTCCGTGATCACCATCAGCCCCGCGTCGGGCTCGATGACCCGGAGCCGCACGAGCTCGCCGTTCCGGTCGGAGGTCTGCATCGCGACGATGCCGTAGCCGCCGCGGTTTTGCGTCTTGAAGCTCTTGTCGCTCACGGCCTCGCCATCGTCGCCGGTGGTGAGGATGGGCGTGCGCTTCCCGTAACCGTTGGCGCTGATCGCCAGGGCCTGCTGCGCCTCCGGCTGCTCGACGATGTCCATGGAGACGACACGGTCGCCCTCGCGGAGGTCGATGCCCTTCACCCCGCGGGAGTCGCGGCCCATGGCGCGGACCTGGTCGAGCTTGAAGTGGATGGAGCGCCCCTGCGCGGTCGCGAGAAGCACGGTCTGCTCGGCGTTCGCGATGCGCGCCGTGAGCAGCGCGTCGCCCTCGGCGATGGCCACGCCGATGATGCCCGTCGAGCGGATGTTCCCGTAGGCCGAGAGCACGGTCCGCTTCACGCGCCCGCCGATGGTCCCGGTCACCAGGAAGGCGTCCTCCTGCTCGAGGTCGCGGATGGGCAGGATCGCCGCGACGCGCTCGCCCTGGTCGAAGCCCACGAAGTTCACCAGGGGGCGCCCGCGCGAGGCCCGCCCGAGCGCCGGGATCTCGTAGACGCGCTTCATGAACGCCTTGCCGCTCTCGGTCAGCACGAGGAGATGCGCGTGGGCGTTCACGACGAAGACCCACTTCATGAAGTCTTCGTCCCGCGTCTGGCCGGCGCTCAGCCCCCGGCCGCCGCGGCCCTGCGAGCGGTACTCGCTGAGCGGGACGCGCTTGATGTAGCCGCGGTTCGAAACCGTGACGACGACCTCCTCGTCCGCGATGAGGTCCTCGATACCGATCTCGCCGGCGGCGTCGCGGATCTCCGTCCGACGCTCGTCGCCATAGCGGTCCCGGACCTCCTGGAGCTCCTCCTTGATGACGTTCATCAGGAGGCCGTCGTCCGCGAGGATCGCGCGGAGCCGGGCGATGAGCTCGGAGAGGTTGCCGTATTCGGTCGCGAGCTTCTCGCGCTCGAGGCCCGTGAGCCGCGAGAGGCGCATCTCGAGGATGGCCTTGGCCTGCCGCTCGCTCAGGAAGTAGTCGCCCCGCTCCCGCGCCTCCTGGAGCTCCTCCTCCGGGCGGCCGGCGCGGCGCACGAACTCCTCGAGGCCCTTCAGCGGCAGCTTCATGAGCCGCCCGCGCGCCTCCTCGGGATCGCGCGAGTCCCGGATGGTCTGGACGACGAGGTCGACCTCCGTGACCGCCATGCCGAGGCCCTCGACGAGCTCACGCTGGCTCAGGGCCTGGCGGAGCTCGTAGCGGGTCCGGCGCGTGACCACCTCGCGGCGGTGCTGGATGAAGTGCTCGAGGGTCTCCTTGAGCCCGAGGGTCTTCGGCCGCTGCCCGACGATGGCGAGGCAGTTGAAGCCGAAGGTGCTCTGGAGCGCCGTCATCCGGTAGAGCTGGTTCAGGACGATGTCCCCGTAGGTGTCCTTCTTCAGCTCGATGACGACGCGGAGGCCGTCGCGATCCGACTCGTCGCGGAGGTCCGAGATGCCCTCGACGCGCTTCTCGCGCACGAGCTCCGCGATCTTCTTGATGAGCTCGGCCTTGTTCACCTGATAGGGGAGCTCGGTCACCACGATCATCTCGCGGTTCTTGCTCCCCGGGAGCGGCTCGATGGTCGCCCGGGCGCGCATGACGATGCGCCCGCGGCCCTTCTCGTAGGCGTCGTAGATGCCCTTGCGGCCGTAGATGTAGCCGGCCGTCGGGAAGTCCGGCCCCTTCACGCCGAGGCGCCCGCTCTCCTCATCGTCCTGCATCAGGTCGACGAAGGTGAGCTCCGGGCTCTCGATGAGCCGGATGGTCGCGTCCACGACCTCCTTCAGGTTGTGCGGCGGGATGTTCGTCGCCATCCCGACGGCGATGCCGCCCGAACCGTTGACGAGAAGGTTCGGCACCCGGCTCGGGAGGACCAGTGGCTCGCGCTCCGAGTCGTCGAAGTTCGGCCCGAAGTCGACGGTCTCCTTGTCGATGTCCGCGAGGAGGTCGGAGGCCACGCGGGCCATCCGCACCTCCGTGTAGCGCATGGCCGCCGCGGGATCGCCGTCGATGGAGCCGAAGTTCCCCTGCCCGTCCACGAGGGGGACGCGCATGGAGAACTCCTGGGCCATGCGGACCAGGGCGTCGTAGACGGCGCCGTCGCCGTGCGGGTGGTACTTGCCGAGGACGTCGCCGACGATGCGCGCGGACTTCTTGTAGCTCGACGCATGCGAGACCTTCTGCTCGTGCATCGAGTAGAGGATGCGCCGGTGGACCGGCTTCAGGCCGTCGCGCACGTCGGGGATGGCGCGGCCGATGATCACGCTCATCGCGTAATCGAGGTACGAGCGGCGCATCTCGTCCTCGATGGTCACCGGCTGCTTGTTGGATTCGGCCATGCGCTCGGTTCTCCCAGGCTCCCGGTCGCCGCGTGATGAGTCGAGGAACCCACGGCGGCAGCGACCTAGAGGTTCCGGCGTACGTATCACGTTTCGTGCGCGCGAGCGCGCGCGTACGCGGTAAAGAGGTACGCCCGCCGATGACCCCGATGCGCCAATGAGGCGCAGCTGCCAACGACGTTGCGAGAGGCGATCGGGTCCGGACGGACGACGGGGACGAAAACACGAGTGTTCTTGGCGCGGGCGGGCCGTGCACGGTGCTTGCTAGGCTTCCCGGGCGTCTCCTTCCCCCTGCGCGCGCGAGCCCACCATGTTCTTCCGAAGCCTGCTCCTGACGATCGCCATCGCCCTCGGGGTGGGCTGCGAGGGCCCGACGCTGCCGATTCCGCCGCCCGCGGCGCTGACGGCCCCGGACGCCGACGGCTTCGTCACGCTGAGCGGCACGGCGCCGCCGGACGTGCTCGTGGGCGCCTTCAACGAGACCCGGGGCGAGGGCGTGCTCGGGCTCTCCGACGCCGAGGGGCAGTACGAGCTCCGCCTCCGCGCCGAAGCCGGCGATTTCATCAGCTACTTCTACTTCCAGCCGGACGGAGACCGGAGCGGGACCGTGGGGACCACCGTGCCCAACCCGCTGCCCTAGCAGGGCCCGGGGCGCCGGCTCTTTCGCCTGCGGCTGCTAGGCTCGCCCCTCGGGCGCGACAGGCGCTTTTTTGACCCTCCGGCCCCGGGCCCGGTACGCCCGCGGACGGAGGTCGACATGGAGAGGATGGTGGACGCCGCGATGCGGGATCTCGAGCAGATCCAGGAGCGCGAGCCCGGCGACGAGGGCCTCGGTCGACGCGCGGGCGCCTTCGTGCTCGCGGCGCTCGCGACCCTCGCGGTCGTGTACGCCATGAGCCTCCAGCTCGCTCCGCC
>JBCDGX010000183.1:0-9531 GCA_038750805.1 Myxococcota bacterium | reverse complement strand
CGCGCCGCGGCCTCCCGGGCGGCCGGCGCGTCGGGGATCGTCTCCGGCGCGTCCTCCGAGGGCGCCGTGCTCGCCGGCGCCCGGTCCGGAGGCGCCGTGGCCCGGGGCTCGGCGGCGCTCGCGCACGCCGCCACCAGGCCGAGCACGAGCGTACGCGCGGGGCTCATGTCTCGACCCGCACCCGCTCCACGCTCACCTCGCGCACGTCTTCGCCGCGGCGCACGCGGAGCGAGACGAGGCTTCCCTCGGCCCCGCGAATGCGCTCGATGGCGCCACCGAAGCCCAGGGCCTCCACGCTCGCCCCATCGACGGCGAGGATCGCGTCGCCGGGCGCGATGCCGGCCCGTTCGGCGCCGCCTCCCGGGAGCACTCCGCCCACGACGAGCACGTCACCATCGGCGGAGAGCACGGCGCCGATGCCGACGAGCTGCAGGCGCGGGCTCTCGTCCCCCTCGGTGGGATCGAGGGCGACCTCGAGCTCGCGCGTCTCGCCCGCCACGACCGCGATGCCCGAGAGGATGCGGGCGTGGTGCCCCGGCGCCGCGACCGTGAGCGAGCGGGGCCCTTCGCCCACGCCCTCGAGCACGAAGTTCCCGCCCTGGTCGCTCCGGGCTTCGCGCCGCACGGCCAGCGCGCCGTCCGTACCGCGCCCCTCGAGGCTCACGCGCGCGTCCTCGAGGCGCGTGCGTCCTTCGGGGCCGCCACGCACCACCCCGCGGATCCGCCCGGAGCTGCGGAGCGTGACGTCGCCGACCTCGCGCCAGCTCCCCGGGCGGAGGTCCACGGCGACGGGTGCGGAGGGCGCGTGGCCCTCGGCGATGGCGCGCACCTCGAAGGGGCCGCTCCCGAGGCCTCCGACCTCGAAGCGGCCGTCGTCCGCGTAGACCTCGCGCACCTCCCGGAGGCTCCGCTCGACGGGTCCGATCACGGCGTCGACGACCACGGCGAAGGCGGCGAGCGGCGCCCCCTCGGGGTCCACGACGCGCCCGCGGATCCCCGCCGCGGCGCCGAGCACGAGGCGGACGTCCGCCGCCGGCGCGTCCACCCGGGAGGCTTCGCGCGCGTGCCCGGCCGCCCGCACCTCGAGGTCGTGGGCGCCGGGGTCGAGGCCCCGGAGCACGAAGGCCCCCTCGGCGTCCGTGAGGGCGGCGACCTCCGGGTGCAGCGGCCGCGTCGCCACGGGGCCCGCGTCGCTCCGCCGGGCCCGCACCCAGGCCGCGTCGACGGGCTGACCCTCCGTGTCCACGACGCGCCCGGCGATCGCCACGGCCGCGTCGCTCGGGGCGAGCGTGATGCGCAGGCGGCCGGCGAGCTCGGCCGCGAGATCCACCCGCGCCCGGCCGACGCGGGGCCCCTCCGCGCGCGCCTCGACGATGGCGTCCCGCGGCGCCGCGAGCCGCGTCCTCCCCTCCGCGTCCGTCGGCGCCGCGGGCTCGAGGGGCACGGGACCGGCGAGCGCCCCACGTACCTCGACCGTGGCGCCCGCCATGGGCCGGCCCTCGTCGTCCACCACCTCCACCGCGAGCACGCGCTTCGGGTCGAGGCGGACGCGGAGGCCGCGCACGACACGCCCGGGCCGCGCGTCGAAGCGCACGGGGCTATGGCCCCAGGTGGGCGACCAGGGAAAGAAGCCCTCGGCTTCGGCTACGGCGAGCACGTGAGGGCCGGGCTCGCGGGCCTCCAGGCGGAACCGACCCTGGGCGTCGCTGCGCACGCTTCGGCTCGCGCCGCGGACCTCGAAGGTGAGCTCCGCGCCGGCCACCGGCTCGCCGTCACTTCGGCTGAGGACCGTGCCCTCGAGGCGGCCGTGGCGCGCGTCCGGCGCGGCGTCTCCCCGCGCCTCCGGGGGAACGAGCGCGCGGGGGGCCGCCGGTACGTCCGCGCGCCGCCGCGCCTCGGCGTAGCGCTGGTCCCGCCGGGCGCGCGCCGCGTCGCGCTCGCTCGGCTCCGGGGCAGCGAAGGGATCCGGTCCGTTCGGCTCCGCCGGCGGCGGGGGCGCGTCGACGTCGAAGCGTTCCCGGAAGGCCCAGCTCAGCCCGAAGAGGACGAGCACGCCGACGATGAGGCCGATGCGACGACGCGGCACGGCTTCAGCGTCGCACGTCGCGCGCGCCGGCTCCACGCGGCGGCATCAGGCGGCGACGCGCGGCGCGAGGACCCGGCGGAGCGCCGCCTCGAGCTCCGGGAGCCGGAGGGGCTTCGAGACGTAGGCGTCCATGCCGGCGGCGAGGCACTTGGCGTCGTCCCCCTTCATGGCGTTCGCCGTCAGGGCGACGATGGGCACGTGTAGCGTGCCGCGCGCGCGCTCGGCCTCGCGGATGCGCCGCGTCGCCTCGAGGCCGTCCAGAACGGGCATCTGCATGTCCATCAGGATGACGTCGATGCGCTCGCCGTCGCGCGCGTAGGTCTCCGCGGCCTCGAGGCCGTTCGGCGCGACCTGCACCGTGTGACCGCTCTTCTCGAGGAGCTTGCGCGCCACGAGCGCGTTCACCTCGTTGTCCTCGGCCACGAGGATGCGAAGCGGGGGGAGCTCGTCCGCGAGCGGCGCCTGCGAGCGGCGGCGCTCGGGGGCACTCGCTTCCGGGAGCGTGGCGTCGAAGGCGAAGCACGAGCCGACGCCGACCTCGCTCTCGAGGGAGAGCTCGCCGCCCATCATGCGCGCGAGGCGTGCGCAGATCGCCAGCCCGAGCCCCGTCCCGCCGAACTTCCGCGTGGTGGAGCCGTCCGCCTGCGTGAAGGCATCGAAGACGTGGGCGTGCTTGTCCTTCGGGATGCCGACGCCGGTTTCGCGCACGGCGAAGCGGAGCTGGTACCCGCTCTCGTCGCCGGCCCGCGTCACGTCGACGCTCACGCCGCCTTCGTTCGTGAACTTCAGGGCGTTGCCGACGAGGTTGGTCAGCACCTGGCGGAGGCGCACGGGGTCGCCGACCACGGCGCTCGGCACGTCGCCTCCGACCTCGATGGCGAAGTCCAGACCCCGCTGGCGGGCGCCGGCCTCGAACATGCCCCGGAGCGCCGCCAGTTCCTCGCGCAGGACGAAGGGGACGCGCTCGAGCTCCATCTTCTCCGCCTCGATCTTCGAGAGGTCGAGGATGTCGTTGATGATGGTCAGGAGCGCCTCGGCGGAGCCGCGCGCGGTGCGGATGTAGTCGAGCAGCTCGTCGCGGCTCTCGGCCGCCTCGGCGAGCGAGAGCATGCCGAGCACCCCGTTCATGGGGGTCCGGATCTCGTGGGACATGTTCGCGAGGAACTGGGACTTCACGCGGCTCGCGCGCATCGCGTCGTCGCGCGCGGCGACCAGGGCCGCGGCCTGCTCCTCGAGGCGCCGGTGGTTCTCCTGGAGGTCCCGGAGGTGCCGCGCGCGTTCGGCCTGCACCTCGCGGCGCTCCGTGATGTCCTGCTGCACGGCCATGAAGTGCCGGAGCTTCCCCGCCGCGTCGTAGAGGGGGCGCACCTCGAGCTCGACCCAATAGGGCTTCCGGTCCGAGGTGTAGTTCAGCACCTCGACCTTGAAGCCCTCGCGGCTTGCGAGGGCCATGGCCATGGTCTTCACGGTCTCGGGGTCCGTGTCCGGCCCCTGGAGCACGCGGCCCGGGACCTTCCCCCGCATGAACGCGAGGTCGTAGCCCGCGTGGCGCGTGAAGGCTTCGTTCAGCCACTCCGTGCGCCCTTCGGCGTCGGTGATGATCACTGCGCTGTGCGTGCGCGCCGCGACCTCCGCGAGGAGCCGCGTCTGTTCGGCGCGGGCGTGGCGCTCGGTGACGTCCCGCGCCGTCCCGTGGAGCGCGAGGGGGTTGCCCTCGTCGTCGTAGATGACCCGGCCCCGGCCCTCGATCATGCGGCGAACGCCGTCGTCGCAGTCGTAGGGCATCTCGTGGGAGTAGGGCGTGCCGTGCGTCGAGCAGGCCTCGACCTGCGCGAGGAACTCGGGCCGACTCTCGGCGTCGAGCCAGCCCAGGAGCTGCTCGAAGCTCGGCGGCGCGGGCCAGTCGTGGATGCCGAAGACGTGGAAGCACTGGCGGCTCCACCAGATCTCCTGCGTGGCCAGGTCGAGGGACCAGCTCCCGACGCCGGACGTCCGCTGCGTCTCCGCCAGGCGCTGCTCTGCCGTGGCGGCCCGCCGAACGGCCGAGCGAAGCGCCGTGGTGTCGTGGAGAAACCAGCGGTAGCCGAGGAGCTGTCCCGTCGCGTCCCGGAGCGCCAGGAGCTCCCCGGAGAGCGCACGCGTGCCCTGGCCGGCGGGAAGCCGAAACTCCCAGGGGCCCCGGGCGCCCGACTGCCCCGCTTGCGCCAGGAGCTCGGGGCCCGCGTCGGCGAGGAGATCCTCGTAGGGGCGCCCGAGCAACGCCTCGCGCTCGTGGCCGAGCAGGGCGAGGGCGCCCGCGTTGGCCATCGTGACGTCGCCTCGGACGTCCAGCCGTAGCTGCGGGAGCCGCTCCATCGCCCGACGGAACGGAACGAAGCGGCCAATTCTGAACGGGTTCCGTAGCGTTCCACCGTCCGGTGGCCCGAACGAAAAACGCCCCCGCTCGCGAACGAACGGGGGCGCCTTTGCGTGGGGTCGTCGCTTAGTCGCGACGGCGGCGGAGGCCGAGCATCAGCAGGCTGAAGAGCATGCCGCCCGCACCGGCGCCACCGGCGGCGCAGCCACCGCTCGAGGCCGGCGGCGGCGTCGTGCCGGGGCCCCCATCGGTCACGGTGACCCCGCCGTCGGGGTCGGTCATGCCCATGTCGTCATCCGGCGTGCCCATGTCCTCCATGCCCATGTCGGGCATCGTCCGCACGAAGTCCGAGCAGTCGAAGTTGCAGCCACCGAAGACCATGCCGTTGGTGTCGCCGTCATCGCAGAGCTCGGTGTCCGAGATGAAGCCGTCGCCGCAGGTCGAGGCCTGGCAGGCCGGGTTGCAGTCGTCGGCCGGGTCGAGGTTGCCGTCGTCGCAGGCCTCGCCGGTGTCGACCACGCCGTCGCCGCAGCCCGCGTCGTTGCAGTTCGTGCGGCAGGCGTCGGGGTTCACGTCGCTGTTGTCGTCGCCATCGTCGCAGGCCTCGGTGCCCGTGATGATGCCGTCGCCGCAGCGGTCGGCCACGCACTCGTTGTTGCAGCCGTCGTCGGGGTCGGCGTTGCCGTCGTCGCAATCCTCGACGCCGATGCGCGTGATGCCGTCGCCGCAGACCGCGTCCAGGCAGGAAGCCGTGCAGGCGTCACCGTCGAAGGTGTTGCCGTCGTCGCACTCCTCGCCGAGGCCGAGCTGAAGGATGCCGTCGCCGCAGAAGGCGATGACGCAGCCGTTCGAGCAAGCGTCGTCGTCGACCTCGTTGCCGTCGTCGCACTCCTCGCCGGTGTCGACGACACCGTCCGTGCAGAAGCCGAAGACGCAGCCGCCGCCGGCCGTCAAGCGGCAGGCGTCAGGCTCGGTGTCGCTGTTGTCCTCGCCCTCGTCGCACTCCTCGACCGTGGCGCGGATGCCGTCGCCGCAGACCGGGAGCGTGCACTCGTTGGTGCACTCGTCGAGGTCGAAGCCGTTGCCGTCGTCACACTCCTCGACGCCCGTGAAGACCGCGCCGTCGCCGCAGACGTTCGGCACGCAGAAGCGGGTGCAGGAATCCTCGTCGAGGGTGTTCCCGTCATCGCACTCCTCGCCCTCGTCCGTCTGGAGGATGCCGTCACCGCAGTTCGGGGGCGGCGGGAGCTGGAAGTTCTGGATCTGCCGGCGAAGGGCGTTGGGGAGACCGGCGAGATCGCCGGGCGTGATCGTCTGGAGCGCGCGGGCCACGGCCTCGGCCGCGCCACCGTCGACGCGCTGCACCTGGAAGTGCATGTAGGCCACGGTGCCACCGGCGGGGATCGTCACCGGCTCGTACTCCCAGTAGAACCAGTCGCGGCTCGTGAAGGAGAAGAGGGGCGGCTCCTGGAGCGCGTTCGCGACGAAGGCGCGACCGGGGTTGTCGACGACCATCGCGATCGCCGAGTCGCCACCGCTGAGGTTGCTATCGTCGGTGACCCACCAGAGGACGTTCGGGCCGAGCATGGTGCTGCCCGAGCTCGAGTTCAGGACCTGGCAGGTGCTGTCGCAGCCGAGGTTGGCGCCGCTGTCGGCGGTGCCGACGCGGACCTTCACGGTCGCGGAGCTCGAGCCGACGTTCTCGATGACGTCGACGAAGCGGGCGTAGCCCGTGGCGCCGGCGGCCGTCGGGATGAAGATCCGGCGGCTGACGCGGAGGCTGCCGAGGTTGTCGGTGCCGAGGAAGACCTCTTCACCGCCCGGGACCGCCATGGACGTCATGGGCGCGTTGGTCGCGAGCACGTACATCTCCGTGGAGAAGTTGCACGAGGTCGTCTTGGTCAAGTCCGAGGTGACGCAGAGGTTCGGGAAGCCGTCGTAGGCGTCGGACGTGCCGTCGCCGATGTCGCCTCGGTCACCCTGGATGTCCCAGCGGAACCCGCTGCCGTCCGTGCAGTTGAAGACGTTCGGAAGGAACGTGCTCGTGCTGCGCACGTACGTGCACTGCGCGGAGGCTCCGGAGGCCGGAACGAGGGCGGCCGCCGCGACGAGGGCCGAAAGGGCGAAGCGAATGAGGGAGCGGCCGCGCGGGCGCGCATCGAAGGAGGTAAGATTCATAGTGTGACGCTCACGTGAGGAGGACGTGGACGCAGGTTGAGCGATCGACAAGGGTCGCGTCAACGGTCCATCGTCAAGTTCCTAGCGGCACGGCGCAGGACGGCACGCCTTCTTCCCCCTGCTCGCCGCGGGACCGTTGCCTCCCCGGACACGAAAAAGCGCGATTGGTGCCGAAAGCGCCCCTCGCGTGGCAATTCCTTGCCATCGTCGGACGAAAGCGACGCATCACGGGAATCTCACGCACGGGATCGGGAACGTGGGGCCACACGAGTTGCCACGAGGGGCTTGCGCAAGTTCCACACATCTGTAGCCTGGCCCCATTCCCTTGCGAGCTGCGAGCTCGCGGCGTGCACGGCGGCGGTATCCACCGGACGGAACTCCGGTTCGCCACGCGTACGCTGACGTCTAGCTGGAGGGCGGAGACCCTCCACGTGTCGGAGAAGCGCGTTGAACAATCAAAGCTTGCGATTCCTTCGGGCGCTCCTGGGCGCGCTCGTGGCTCTTGGCCTGGTGGCCTGCGGGGACGACTCGTCCTCATCCTCGACCACGGTCGACATGGGCGTCGGCATGGTCGACCTGGGCGGCCCCGACATTCCCATCGGCGACCCCGACCTCGGCGGGGTCGATGCGGGGACCCCCGAGTTCGACACCCCGCAGCTCGTCGATCTCGTCGACGTAGCGCCGAGCCCCTACGTCGGCAGCACGGAGAACGAGCGCGACACCCAGATTTTCGTGATCTGGAACGAGTGCATGCGCCTCGACTCCGGCACGATCATCCTCCAGCCGGGCGGCATCGAGCTCCGCGTCGACTCCCCGGATACGGTGGTGCGCGGCGCCACGGACCTCGGTGACGGCTACATCGACGGCGTCATCGGCCGCGAGAACTTCGAGGCCGATCCGGGCCGCTACCAGAACATCGCCTTCAACTTCGTGCCGCCCGACCTCCTGACCGGCGGCGTCGAGTACGAGGCCTTCATCCAGGCCGACTGGCAGGACTGCGACGACGGCAACGCGCCCTTCGCGGACGACCCCCTCGCCAACTGGACCTTCAGCATCCTCGACACGCAGCGCCCGACGATGACGACGTCGACGCCGATGGAGGATCCCGACTGCCGTTCGCCGCTCGACGCCTCGTCGGTCACGGAGATCTGCCTGACCTTCGACGAGCCCATGAACTTCGATGAGGGCTCGGTCCGCCTCGAGGGCGGCCGTGGTGAGCTGCTCGACGACGCAGGCGTCGTGGACGTCCTGACAAACACGGTCTGCTACCCGATCAACGTCCGCGTTGAGCCGCTGGCAAACGAACGGAACTATCGTCTCCGCGTCGACGGCTTCCAGGATCAGTCGGGGAACTTCCTGAACCCGGTGCCCTACATGGGGAACGGCATCGTCGAGTTCTGCACCGGTCCTGATATGCGCGGCCCCGAGGTCGTGACGTCCCTGCCCCTCGAAGGTCAGACGGGCGTCAACCCGGCGACCGACAACATCACGCTGACCTTCAACGAGGACATGGACACGACGTCCGGCCTCACGAACGTCTTCTTCTCCGACGGCACGACGACGACGCCGATTCGCTGCGACGCGAGCTGCTGGATCGACGATCGCACCATCGTCTACCCGGTCACGGACCTCATCACGGACCTCGGGCCCTGGGTCCTCGACATGTCCGCCACGGAGTTCCGCGACGACTCCGAAGCCGGCAACGTCTGGGACGGCACGCCCTACCTCGGCGACTCCGCGCTCAACTTCGAGGTCGGCGAGGACATCTTCCAGCCGACGGTCGCGAGCTGCACGCCCGACGAGGGCGCGACGGGCATCCCCTTCAGCACGGGCACCATCCGCTGCCGCTTCGACGAGCCCATGCTCACGGCGGTCGAGAGCGTGACCCTCGAGGACGGCACGGTCGTGTCGGGCCGCTCGAGCGTCAGCCTCTCCGACGGCATCTCCGACCCCATCGCGCTCGCCGGCGTCTGGAGCGCCGCCGACAGCATCATCGAGTTCAACGTCTTCGGTCGCCTCCGCGCCGGCTTCACCTACACGGTGGCCTTCGACGGCTTCGCCGACAAGGGCGGCAACCCGCTCGATGGCACCGTCTACCTCGGCGATGGCGCGCTCGACTTCACCACCGAGGACCCGAGCGGCGACACCTGCCGTGACCCGCTGACCATCCCGCTCGCGGACGTCGACACCGACGGCACGCTCGTGTGGGAGATCCCCTCGCGGACCTTCGCCGACAACGACGGCACGGACACCTGCGACAACGACGGCGGCGCCAACGGTGGCGCCAGCCAGGACGTGGTCATCGAGTACATCAAGACGAGTGGCACCCTCGACAGCGGCGGCGCGCTCCTCGAGATCGACATCCAGAACAACGGATCGTCGACGACGGACATCAACTGGGAGGTCCGGACGGGCAGCTGCGAGCCGCCCGAGGACGACATCGACGACGGCAACCAGATCTACTGCCAGTGGGAGACCCAGACGGGCCTCCAGGCGCTCGATCTGCCGGCCGGCACCTACTACATCTGGGTCGCCCGCGACCTCACGGGTGAGTTCCCCGGGGCCACGGTCCGCGTTCGCGAGACCACCGAGTACCCCGAGGGTGAGGGCTGCGAGAACCCCTGGACCGTGGACACCTCGGTGCCGGCGGCCTACCTCGCGCCGATCCTCCCCGGCGACCCGCACATCTTCCAGATTCCGCCCTCCGCGGCGCGCGGCTTCGACCGCGACAGCGTGACCGGCGGCGCCGGCGAGATGAGCTGCGTGCCGAACCCGCACGGCAACGACCAGGTCATCGAGTTCAACAGCACCGGCCTGTCCATCCTGGACATCCGCGTGACGCCCTTCGACATCCGCTTCTCGGCCCGTGACCTCTCGGTCGAGGTCCAGGTCGGATGCGACGGCGCCTCGG
>JBCDGX010000182.1:0-9531 GCA_038750805.1 Myxococcota bacterium | reverse complement strand
CCGCCGGGGCGCGGTCCACATGCCGGGTCCCCGGGTAGCTGAGCTACGCTAGTGGCCACTCGCTCCCGGTGACGCCATGGAAGATCTCCTCTCCTCCACTACCCTCACGCAGCGTCAGCAGGAGGCCGCGGCGCGGCTCGAAGGCCTCGGTACGCTCGTCGTCTGGTCGGGTACGCCGGTCACGATCCCCGGCGGTCAAGACCAGGTCTACCCCTTTCACGCGCACCCCGAGTACTACTGGCTCACGGGCTCTCGGCGCTCGGGCGGCGCGCTCGTGCTGCACGAGGGCCGCTGGACCCACTACGCACGGCCCGTGACCGAGGAGGAGGCGCTTTGGGAAGGGGGGACGCCCAGCAGCGCGGGCCCGGACGTGGCCGGGCTTCCGGACTGGCTCGCGGCCCACGCACCAAGCGCCACCCACCTCGGGGCGCCGCCCATGGAGTTCGCGTCGAGGGCCACCTCGGCGCTCGGCGAGGACGCTCGGCAACGCCTCGACACGCTTCGTCGCCCGAAGGACGCCGACGAGCTGGCGCTCATGGAGCGCGCCGTGGCGGCGACCGCCGCCGGCCACGCGGCGTTGCGGGGCGCCCTCGCACCCGGTGTGAGCGAACGGGAGCTCCAAATCGTCCTGGAAGCGGCGACGTTTCGGGCCGGCGCCGAGCGCATGGGGTACGGGACCATCGTCGGCTTCGGCAGCAACGCTGCAGTGCTCCACTTCACGCCGTCCGAGCGGCGCGCCGACGCGGACGAGCTCGTCCTCGTCGACGCGGGCGGAGCCATCGCGGGCTACACGGCGGACGTGACCCGCACATGGCCGGTCTCGGGGACCTTCTCGGCACGGCAACGCGCGATCTACGACGTGGTCCGCGAGTCGAACCGCCTCGGAGTGGCCCTGTGTGTGCCGGGGGCCGAGTGGCACGAAGTCCATCGACGCTGCGCCGGCGTGCTCGCCGAGGGACTGGCGGACCTTGGTCTCCTTCGCGTCGGCGTCGAAGAGGCGCTCGCTTCCGAGGCCATCGCGCTCTTCATGCCGCACGGCATCGGCCACATGGTGGGCCTCGGCGTACGCGACGTGGGCGGCAAGGCACCCGGGCGCGAGGTGACCGGCATGTGCTGCGGAGTCCGGGTGCGCGTCGATCTGCCGCTCGAGCCCGGGTACATCATGACAGTCGAGCCCGGGCTCTATTTCGTGCCCGGGTTGCTGGACGACCCGATCCGGCGCGAGCGATTCGCTCGTGAGGTGGATTGGGAGGCCGTCGATCGCTGGCGCAGCGTGGGCGGCGTGCGCATCGAGGACGACGTGCTCGTGACCGAAGCGAGCCCGCGGAACCTGACCGGCGACATCGCGTATGCGTGAGCGCCAGCGGTCTCTCCAACGGCGCCGGCGCAGCCTCAGCACTCGATGATGTTCACCGCGAGGCCGCCGCGGGCGGTCTCTTTGTACTTCGTCTTCATGTCGAGGCCGGTCTGCCGCATGGTCTCGATGACCTGGTCCAGGCTCACCTTGTGCGAGCCGTCGCCGCGGAGCGCGAGGCGCGCGGCGTTGATGGCCTTCACGGCGCCCATCGCGTTCCGCTCGATGCAGGGCACCTGCACGAGGCCACCGACCGGGTCGCAGGTGAGGCCGAGGTTGTGCTCCATGCCGATCTCGGCGGCGTTCAGGCATTGCGCCGGCGTGCCGCCCATCACCTCGGCGAGGCCCGCGGCCGCCATGGAGCAGGCCACGCCGACCTCGCCCTGGCAGCCCACCTCGGCGCCGCTGATCGACGCGCGCTCCTTGAAGATGGTCCCGACCGCGGCCGCCGTCAGGAGGAAGCGCCGGAAGCACGAGGGCTCCACGTCCCGCCCGTACTTCGCCCAGTACTTCATCACCGCCGGGATGATGCCCGCGGCCCCGTTCGTCGGCGCCGTGACCACGCGCCCGCCCGCCGCGTTCTCCTCGTTCACCGCGAGGGCGTAGAGGTTCACCCAGTCCATGGCCGCCAGCGGATCGTCCTGCGCGTCCCGGCGAAGGCGCGTGAGCATCGAGGGCGCGCGGCGCCGGACCTTCAGCCCGCCGGGGAGGATCCCCTCCTGCCGGCAGCCGCGCTCGATGCACGCCTGCATCACCGCCCAGAGCGCGTCGAGGCGCGCGTCGATGGCGTCGTCGTCGTGCCAGGCGCGTTCGTTGTGGCGCATCAGCGTGGCGATGCGGAGGCCGTGCTCCGCGCAATGCGCGAGGAGCGTCGCGCCGGAGTCGAAGGGATGCGGGAGGCTCGTCACGTCCGGGACGATGCGGTCCTCCCCGACGGCCGCCGGGTCCACGACGAAGCCCCCGCCCACCGAGTAGTACTCGCGCTCGTGGAGCGAGGTGCCCTCGCCATCGAGCGCGTGGAAGAGCATCCCGTTCGGGTGCCCCGGGAGCACGCGGCGCTTGTGGAAGAGCAGGTCCCGATGCGGGTCGCAGGCCACGTCCCGGACGCCGAGGAGCGCGAGGCGCTTCGTCTCCCGGAGGCTGTGGAGCACGACGGGGATTCCGTCGACGTCCACGTCTTCCGGCGTCTCCCCGAGCAGCCCGAGGAGGACGGCCTTGTCCGTGCCGTGGCCGCGCCCGGTCGCGCCGAGGGAGCCGTAGAGCTCGACGCGCACCTTCGCGGCGCGCTCGAGCTTGCCCTCGCGGCGAAGCCCCTCGGCGAAGCGGCGCGCCGCGCGCATGGGCCCCACCGTGTGAGAGCTCGAAGGTCCGATGCCGACGGAGAAGAGGTCGAAGGTGCTGATCGCCATGACCGGCCCCCCAGGGTGCCCGGCCCGGGACGTCGCCGACGAGATCCCGCCGAGAGCAACGTCACCGTTTCGTGGGCGCCGACCCGGCCCCGGCGGCGCGAATCGCCGGCCGAGGACCCGCCGACCCGGCGTGGCGCGGCGTCGCGCGGCGTCGCTTGACAGCCCTCGGGGCCCGGCCTACACCAGCCGTCCGTTTCGGGAGGCCGCGCCCTCCGGAGACCGTTCTTTGGGGCCCTCCGGCCCCGCTTGCGGGAGTAACTCAGTGGTAGAGTGCAACCTTGCCAAGGTTGACGTCGCGAGTTCGAATCTCGTCTCCCGCTCCCAGTAGCCGGCGCTTCGCGCGCCCCCTGAACACGGTCGGCCCGCGAGGTGCCGGCCGTTTTCGTTTCCGGCCTACCAAGCCGCGTCGTTCGTTGGGGTCGAACTCCGGATCATCCCCCGACGGGGACTTACGTCCGCCCCCCGAATCCGTAGGCTTTTACGCGTGCTGCCATCGGCAGGGCCGAGGGATGCGCGGTGGGCGAGGGGGCATGCCTCAGGCCAAGCTGGAGATGGCTCGTGCCCTGGGCGCTCTCGGGTCGCTCGCGGGGGAGGTGGCGTCATGAACGTCGAGGCGCAGGAGCTGAAGCTGGTCATCGTCGACGACGCGCCGGCGGATGGGGCCATCGTGCGGCGCTACCTTCGCGGAAGCCGCTGGCGGGTCGTGCAGACCACGCACCTCGACGAGATGCTCATCACCGTTCGCGGCTTCGCGCCGGACGTCGTGCTCCTCGACTACGCGCTCCCCGGCTCCGTGGGCTGGGAGCACCTCGAGCAGCTCCGGAGGGCCTTTCCGCCCGAGGTGCTCGCCATCGCCGTGTGGAGCGGCAGCGGGGACGAGGCCATCGCCGCGGAGGCCATGCGCCTGGGCGCCCAGGACTATCTGGTGAAGGGCGAGCTCTCCCAGGTGTCGCTGTGCCGCGCCCTCGACCGCCTCGTCGAGGCCACGGCGACGTCCCGGGAGCTCGCGCTTCGCCATCGGGCGCTGCTCCGGGCGAACCACGAGCTCGAGCGCGCCAACGAGGAGCTCGTGTGCGCGGCCCGGGAGCGCGCGGCGCTCATGGCCATGGTCGGCCACGACATGCGCGGTCCCCTCTCGAGCCTCTTCGTCGTCGCCGAGGAGGCCGGGCCGCGGCTCGATTCCGAGGCTGCGATGATGCTCGATGCGTCGCTCTATCGCCTGAAGACCCTGAGCCGGGATCTTCAGAGCCTCGGGACGCTCGACGCCGGCGGCCGGCCGACGCGGAACGTGGTCGTCGACGTGGGGCTGCTCGTGCAGCGGCTCCTCCGGGAGACCGCCGGGCATCCACGGGCGAGGCGGGAGCATCTCTCGCTGGGCTGGCAGTTCGCGACGCCGAGCGTCGACGGGGCGAGCGTGCGCTCGGACCCGGGCCGGCTTCAGCGCGTGCTCGGCAACGTGCTCGAGAACGCCTGCGGCTTCGCCCGGTCGCGTGTGTCGGTGAAGGTGCATCCTCCCGGCGAGGTCGAGGAGGCGCTCGTGCTGCACGTGGACGACGACGGGCCCGGCGTGCCCGCGGCGACGCGGGGTCGCATCTTCGACCGCTTCGTGAGCTTCCGGTCGGCCGAGCACGGCAAGGGCACGGGCCTCGGTCTGGCGTACGTGCGGCGGGCTCTCGACGAGCTCGGCGGCGACGCGAGGGTGGGGCAGAGCCCCCTCGGCGGGGCCCGGTTCACGCTCGTCGTTCCGAACGCGGTGGAGACGAGGCCGCTCGGCCTCGAGGCCTGGGAGACGGACGACGGGAGCCTCGTGCATTGAGCTCGAAGGCCGAGGCCCTCGCTACCGCAACGCCGGCAGCGCTCGACGAGCCCGTCCTGCTCGAGCGGCTCCTCGCCCTCACGCCGGACCGCGTCGCGCTCGTCGCGCTCGAGACCGGCGAGGTGCTCTACGCGAACCGCTCCCTCGGCGAAGCCCTCGGTCATGCGCCGGGCGACGCGGAGGGCCTCGCGGCATGTGTTCACCCGCCCGATCGCGAGGCCTTCGACGCGCATCGCGCGGCGCTGCGCACGCTCGGCGAGGGCGAGGCCCTCACCCTCGTCGCGCGGGTGCGCCACGCTGACGGGACCCCGCGTTGGCTGGAGGTCCGGGACGCGATCTACCGCCGCGGGCAGGACGGGGGCGTGCAGGTGCTCCGCGTGGTCCGCGACGTGAGCGAGGCGCGCCGCGACGCCAAGGCGCTGCGGGAACGCGAGGCGCTCCATCGGCTCCTGGCCGAGGGTGCCCAGGCGATGGTCTGCCGGCACGCGGCGGACGGCACCTACGCTTACGTCTCGTCCGCCAGCGTGGATCTCCTCGGTGCTCCGCCCGAGTCCCTCGTCGGGACCGATCCTCGAACGCACGTGCATCCCCTCGACCGGGAGAGCGTCCCCGAGGGCGCGTTCAGCGGCGCCGAGCCCGGGGCGCGGCCACGCACCTTCATCGCGCGCATGCAGCACGCGGCCGGGCACTACGTCTGGGTCGAGACGGTGCTCGTGCCCATGGAGAACGCGGGCGGCGAGGTCGTGCTCTCCACCTCCCGGGACGTGACCCGCCGCATGGAGGCGTCGGCGGCGCGCGCGCGGGAGCGTGCGCTCCTCGAGGCGATCTTCGACGCGCTGCCGGACCCCACGCTCGTGACCGATCCGCAGCGGCGCATCGTCCGCGTCAGTCGCTCGGTCGCGCGTACTTTCGGGTACGAGCCGGACGAGCTGCTCGGCCGGACCGCGGAGCCGCTCTACGCCCACTCGGAGGAGTTCGAGGCGACGGGGCGCCGCTACTTCCACCCCACGACGCGCCTCGCGGAGACCCAGTTCCCCGCGCGCTACCGGCGGAAGGGCGGCGAGGAGTTCGACGGTGAGACCTCCGCCGGCGTGGTGCGCGACGAGTCCGGGCTCGTGCTCGGCTACCTCGGCATCGTCCGCGACGTGTCCGATCGCCTCGCCATGCTGCGCGACCTCGAGGCCGCCAACGCGGAGCTCGCCCAGTTCGCCTACGTCGCCTCCCACGACCTGCAGGCGCCGCTCCGGAGCATCATGGGCTTCGGCGAGCTCCTCGCGGACGAGCTCGGCGACGAGGTCGACGGGGACGCGCGCCGCTATCTCGACCGCGTGGTCACGTCGGCCGCGCGCATGCGCGACCTGATCCTCTCGCTGCTCGAGTACTCGCGCGCGGGCGACGGGGACCAGCCCTTCGCGCTCGTTTCGCTGGGGTCCGTGCTCGCGACCTGCGTGCAGGATCTTCCGGACGACGCGGGCGCCCGGGTCGTGCTCCCCGACTCGCTGCCCACCGTGCTCGGCGACGCGACGCAGCTTCAACGGGTCTTCGCGAACCTCCTGTCCAACGCGCTCAAGTTCCGCCGGCCGGACGTGCCCGCGGAGGTGCGGGTCGAGGGGCGGAGGCTGCCCCGGCAGCGCGTCGAGGTGACGGTGGCCGACAACGGCATCGGCATCGCCGAGGAGGATTTCGCCCGCGTCTTCAAGGTGTTCCAGCGCCTGCACACGCGCTCGGAGTTTCCGGGGGACGGCATCGGGCTGGCCATCGTGCGGCGCATCGTCGAGCGCCACGGGGGCCGCGTGGAGCTCCGCTCCGCGGTGGGGCGAGGCAGCACCTTTCGCGTCGTGCTCCGCGCCGCCGGCTAGTACCCCGCCACAGCACGGCCTTCGCCCGGGGGCGTGCTTCGCGCGCAGCGCGCCTAGACTCGCCTCGTGGTCTCCGAAGGCATGATCGCCACCGTGGAGGCGCGCCTCGGCGCGCATGCTCCCTTCGACGCGCTCTCCTCGCCCGCCCTGCGCGGTCTCGCGGAGGCCGTCGAGATTCGCTACGCGGAGGAGGGCGAGGTCCTCTTCACCGAAGGGCTGCCCCCGGGGGACCAGGTCTTCCAGGTGCAGAAGGGGAGCGTCGCCCTGGAGCGCACCGCGCCCGAAGGGCCCATGCTCGTCGCCCTCGCCGACGAGGGGGACCTGCTCGGCTTTCGCGCGCACGTGGCCGCCCGGGCCTACGCCGCGACGGCGACGACGCGCGAGCCTTGCCTCCTCTACACGCTGCCCGTGAAGGCGCTGCAGGCGCTGATGGAGGACCCGGTCATCGCGCTCCGGCTCGCGGCGACCTTCGCGGCGGACGCGCCGCTCCGCGGCAACGCCATGGCCGACGCCTTCCGTCAGTCGCGGACGAGCTCGCCGGGGATGGCCCGCGCCTCGCGTTCGTCCCTCCCGCCCCTGCCCCCGGGCGTCGACCCCTCGCTCTCGCTCTTCGACGAGACGCGGATCATCGAGCCGAGCCGCAACGTCGTGTCCTGCGCGCCTTCCGCGAGCGTCGCGGAGGCGGCCCGTGCGATGGCCGAGCGCAACGTCGGGTCGATCCTCGTCCTCGACGAGGCGCGGCGCCCCATCGGGATCCTGACCGACTCGGATCTGCGGAAGCGCGTCGTCGCCGCCGAGCGCGACCCCGGCACCACGCGCGTCGACGCCGTGATGAGCTCGCCGGTCGCCACGGCGCCGGAGGGCGAGCCCCTCGCGCGGCTCCTCGAGCGCATGCTCGGCCCGCGGCTGAAGCACCTCGTCGTGACCGAGGACGGCACCGTCGACACGCCGGTGATCGGCGTGATCAGCGAGCACGACCTCTTCACGGCGCAGGGGAACCTCCCGACGGTCATCCTCAGCCAGCTCGGGCGCGCGCGGACGCCGGAGAAGTTCCGGGCGGCCCGGGATCGCGGCGAGACGCTGATCCAGCAGTACCTCGACGCCGAGGTCTCGATGACGCTGATCGCCTCGGTCGCGACGGCCATGAACGACCGGCTCATCCGCCGGGCGCTCACGCTCGCCCGCGCCGAGGTCGAAAAGGACGGGCCCCTCCCGCCCTTCGCCTGGCTCTCCCTCGGCAGCGAGGGCCGCGGCGAGCAGCTCCTCCGGACGGACCAGGACAACGCGCTCGTCTACGCGGCCCCGGAGGACGGGAGCGATCCCATGGCCGTGCAGCCGCGCTTCCTCGCGCTGGCCGAGCGGGTCGTCGAGACCCTCGAGCACGCGGGCTTCGTGCGCTGCCCGGCGAACATCATGGGCTCGAACCCCGAGCTCTGCCTGCCGCTCTCGGGGTGGACGGCGAAGCTCGAGAAGCTCGTCCGCGTGCCGGAGCCGAAGGCGCTCATGGAGGCGTCGATCTTCTTCGACTTCCGCCACGCCCACGGCGATCCCTCGCTGCCTGCGTCCATGCGCGAGAGCCTCACGGAGGACACGCGGGAGGCGCCGCGCTTCTTCACCTTCCTCGCGAAGAACGCGCTCCAGAACCCGCCGCCGCTCAGCTTCTTCCGGGGCTTCGTCGTCGAGCGCTCGGGGGAGCACGAGGACCGCTTCGACGTGAAGGCGCGGGCCATGATGCCCCTCGCCGACGCCGCGCGCGTGCTCGCCGTCGAGAAGGGGCTGCCCGAGGTCGGGACCGCGGAGCGCTTCCGGAAGCTCGGCGAGCTCGAGGCGCGCAACGAGGACCTCTTCGAGGAGGCCGCGCTCGCCTACGAGCTCCTGATGCGTCTCCGCGCCCGGAGCGGCCTGGCGCACGGCGACTCGGGTCGCTTCCTCGAGATCGACGCGATGGGCAAGCTCGAGCGTCAGGCGCTCCGCTCGACCTTCGCGGTGATCACGGACGTGCAGAAGGTGCTCCGGGCCCGCTACCAGACGGATGTGCTGCGATGAGGGAGGCGGCCTGAGCCCATGGGTCCCTCGTTGCGCCGCTGGTGGTCGCGCCGCCGGATGCTCGGGCATCCCGGCGAAGAGGCCCTGGCGCGCTACGCCCGCGAGTGCGTGCCCATCGCCGGCAAGACTCCCTGGCGGAACGCCCGCTTCGTCGTCTTCGACACCGAGGCCACGGGCCTCGACCTCGTCGCCGACCGGCTCCTCTCCATCGCCGGGGTCGCGACGCGGGGGGACGTGGTGGTGCTCGCGGACTCCTTCGAGGTGATCCTCGCGGGCGAGGAGGTCGGGGCGCAGGCCGCGCCGGTGCACGGGCTCGTACCGAAGGACCTCGCCGAGGGGCTCGAGGAGGCCCAGGCCGTCGACGCCTTCTTGGCCTACGCGGGCGCGGCGGTGCTCGTGGCGCATCACGCGGCCTTCGACGTCGCCATGCTGGACCGGAGCCTCGGTGCGCGCGGGGGGAGGCTCCTGAATCCCGTGCTCGACACGGAGCACCTCGCCCGGCGCCTCGCCGGCGGGAGCTCGCCCGGCGTGCTCGCGCGGCAGCCGCGCCAATCGCTCGACGCGCTCGCGGAGCGCTTCGGGCTGGCGACGGAGGCGCGGCATACGGCCGCCGGGGACGCGCTTCTGACCGCGCTGGTGCTCCAGCGGTTGCTCCAGGACGCCGAGCGCCGCGGGATCCGCACCGTGGGCGAGCTCGTGCGCTAGGACCTTCCGCGTCATCACCGTCACCGCTCGCGGCTGGCGCGCGCCCACCGAGTCGCCCTACATCGTGCCCATGAGCGACGCTTCGAAGTCCAAGGTTCCCGTCTGCGCGCATCGCCGCGCTTTCCTCCAGCGTTCCGTGACGGCCCTGGCCGGCGCCCCGCTGCTTCCCGTGCTGCAGGCCTGCGGCGGCGGCGGTGGTGGCGGTGCGGGCGGCGCGGCCGAGGCGTCGAGCGGTGGCGAGACGGGCGGCGGGTTCCCCGTGGCCGTGAGCGACGTGCCGGAGGGCGTGACGCTCTTCGAGGACGACCAGGTCTTCCTCGTTCGAGGTCCCGAGGGCATCGG
>JBCDGX010000181.1:0-9575 GCA_038750805.1 Myxococcota bacterium | reverse complement strand
TCGACGGGCTTCTGCACGGCATGTGGCCCTGGAGCCCGAGCGCCTGGCACGTGGCCCCGGTGGGCATCGTCAGCCTGCTCGTGTTGGCGGGCGGTCTAGCGAGCCTCGCAGCGCTCTGGCGCACGGGTCGCCCAAGGGCGCGCCGCGCTCCCCGGCGCGACGCGCTCCCCGACACGTCGCCGGCGGAGTAGCCCCCCCGGCGACGGCGCAGCGAAGGCGAACGACCCGGAGAGGAAGCAGCGTCGGCGAGTCGAGCGCCGGGGTGACGTTGCCGTCCGAGTCGACGCGCACGAGCGAGCCCCCCGTGAAGTCGTCGGTGAAGCGGGTGAAGTACGTGAACCCATCCAACGCGGTCACGCCGATCCCGCCGGAAGACAGCGGGAAGTCCTCGACCACGGTCGCCGGCGCGCTGCCGCCGAGCTCGGGCAGACGCCACAGACGCCAGGCCGCCGTGAACTGGATTGCGCCGGGCCCCGCCTCCGGGTCGATGGGCGTCACGCTCTCGTCATAGGCCTGAAAGAACCCTACGTTGCCGCCGGCGTTGTAGAGGCCACCGCTCGGCGCACCGCCCGCGAGCTCGTTGAGCGCCTGGTCGTAGTCGTCGTCGAGGACGTTCTCGCCCGCGAGCGCGCGGAAGAGGCAAGGAGCGAAGGAGCCCTCCAGGCCGAGGCGATGCGACGCGGCAGAGAAGTTGTTGCTCGCGAAGTATGCGTCACCCGCCGCGTTCTCCACGATACCGGCTACGGCGCCGCAGCGGTCCGTCGAGTCCACGCTCACGGCGTCCGTGGCCGTGTCCACGAAGATGATCGCCTGTCGCCGCGCGTCCACGCTGGCCGCCGTAAGGTAGCGGACCGCCAAGAGCAGCCGGCTCTGGCCCAGAAACTGGCCGTTGATCCGACTCGTGAGGCCCTCCACCTCGGGGATCCCGTCGAGGTCGAACTCGCCCTCGATCACCATGGCTGTGGGGTCCCAGCGAATGATACGGCGGCCAACGCCGTCGAGGACGTAGCCCTTCGTCGCATCGATGATGAACGCGTTCGGTGCGCTGCTCAGCCCGAGGCCGGCGAAGCTGATGGTCTCGCCTTCGGCAAGCGCGTCCTCCACGAGGTCGAAGCGGGTGATGGTCGCGCTCTCGCCATCGCTCACGAAGAGCGCACCCGGAAGCTCCTCGGAGGCGACGCAGCCGAAGCGTCCGGGGAACTCGAGCGCTTCCGAGGCGTCCACCGTGCCGCTATCGATGGTATCGAGCAGCGTCACGAAGCCCGTGCTCCCGTCCGGACCAAAGGTGCTCAGACAGGCCGCGTACACCGGGTCCGGCGCTCCGGCATCGGTGCCGGCGTCGTCCTCGCCGGCGTCCATGCCGCCCGCGTCCTCGCCGCCGGCATCCACCGAACCGCCGGCATCCTGGATGCCCATGTCCGGCGCTCCGCCGTCGCTGGGCCCTCCATCGTCATCGCCGCAGCCGCCCAGGCTCACGATCGCAACCAAGAACGAGGTAATCAGGGTAATACGCATCTCGTCGCCTCCAGGGCCGCCGAGCGGGCGAGGGGGTGCACGCGTTCTTGCGGCCGAAAGTGAAAGTCACTTTCAATTCCGACATCGGCGCATCAAGCGCCGATCGACGAATGAACGTCGCCGATCGACCAGAGGTCGCGGCCCTGTCGCCGCTCCCGCCACGGACTCTGATGGTTTCCTCCACCCCGTCCTTCAGCCCTGTCGGAAACGGCCCGCTCGGTTGGCTCGCGCATGGCCTCGGCTGGCTGGTCGTGGACGCCTTGTCCTTCGGACCCTGGGGCCCCGTCGCCTACGAGTTCCTCGGCGCACCCCTCGAGGAGCTCCTGGTGGTCGGCGCCGGCATCTACGTGCTCTCGCTGGTAGTTCCGGCGGGTCTGGCCCACGCCTACGCTCGGCTCCCGGAGGGGATGCTGGGTCGTCGCGCGCTCCTACGCCGGGTCATCCCATGGCTGGCTGGGGGCATCGGGCTGTGGACGACGCTGCTGACGGTCATGTTCAGCCACACGAGCTACATCGCCTCGACGGATAGGGTGGGGGTCGTCCTCTGGTGCCTCGCCCACACGACCTTCCTGCTCGGCGGCTGGACGGCGCTCTACTTCCTGCCGGCCCTCGGGCGCCGCGTACGCCAGGCGCGTGAGCGTGAGCTGCAGATGACGGCCCTCGCCAACGAGGCGCAGCTGGCCGCACTGCGCGCCCAGCTCCGGCCGCACTTCCTCTTCAACTCCATCAACTCCGTCATCGGGCTCATGGAAGAAGACGCGGAGCATGCAAAGGACATGATGCGCGACGTGGCAGCGCTCCTTCGGCGCGCGCTCGCGACGACGCGTACGGACCACTCGACGCTTGGTGAAGAGCTCGCCTTCGTGGCCCAATACCTTCGCTGCGAGCGGGTGCGCTTCGGCGACGACCTCCGGGCGCACGTGGACGTTCCTCCGGAGCTCCATGCGCTCCCGCTCCCGTCCATGCTGCTCCAGCCCCTCGTCGAGAACGCCGTCAAACACGGGATGCCCGGCGCGGGCCCCGTCGAAGTGGTCGTGCGCGGCCGACGGGAGCCCGGCGGAGTGCGGCTGGAGGTGCGCAACACGGGCCAGCTGGGGAAGGCCTCGGCGGAGGGCGCAGGGCTTCGGCTCGTGCGCGAACGGCTCCGAGCGCGCTTCGGCCCGCTATCGGCGCTGAGCTTGCAACGCGACGAAGGCTGGGTCGTGGCTCGCCTCTGGCTTCCCGTTCCGGAAGAGCGGACCGGAACCATGGAGGAGGCCGATCGGGAGTGCGAGGCTCGAGAAGCCGCGTCGCGGAGCCTCGAAGAGCTCCGCGCATGAGCGGGAAGCTCCGCGCACTACTGGTCGATGACGAGCGCCTCGCCCGCGTCGCCCTGGCCGCCTTGCTCCGGGAGCGTGACGACGTCGAGCTCGTCGGCGAGGCGAGCTCCGTCGCGACAGCCGAGGAAGCCGTGCGAGCCCTCGACCCAGACGTGGTCTTCCTCGACGTTCGGATGCGCGACGGGACGGGCTTCGATCTGCTCCGGCGCGTCTCTCTTCGGGCGCACGTCGTGTTCACCACGGCCTTCGAAGCCCACGCCGTCGATGCCTTCGCCGTCGACGCCCTCGACTACCTCGTCAAGCCGGTGCAGCGCACGCATCTAGCGCGAGCGCTCGAGCGCCTCATCGACCGGAAAACGCCTGACGAACCGGGCACGCTTCGCCTGCAGCAAGGTCACGAGGCGTTCTTCGCGCGACCGGGCGACATCACCTTTCTCCGCGCGGCCCGCGACTACACGGAGGTCCACCTCGCGGGCGGACGCTCGCTCCTCGTCAAGGAGCCGCTCGGGAGCTGGGATGCGCGGCTTCCCGGAACCTTCGCGCGCATCCACCGCTCGCTCATCGTGAACCTCGAGCACCTCGAGGCGCTCACGCGACGGCAAGGCGGCTGGGAAGTCCGCTTGCGCGATATCGTCGAGGCGCTGCCCGTGAGCCGCCGCCATGCGGCCAGCCTTCGTCGGAGACTTGGGTGAGGCGGCTTTCCCGGCGTGGGAAGCTGCGTGCATCCCGAACGTAGGATCTCCCCAGAGCCATGCCGAATCGCGAAGAGTTCCGGAAGCAGCTCGAAGCCGAGAAAGCCAAGCACGCCCGCTACGCCGCGGACCCGACCGCCCCCGGCGCCAAGAGAGCGGCGCGCCGCAATGGACTCGCGATGACGGTTGTCGGGCTCCTCATCGTGGGAATCAACGCCTTCACCTATTCAGTGTTCGGCAAAGTCTAGGGGAAGCACCCTCTGGGGGACCGGGCCTTCGACAAGCGCGTCTGGGTGGAGTGCCCGGACATGAACGCGGCCCGCGCCTATTTCACGCCGGAACGCCGCGAGGCGGCCATCGCCATCGCCAAGGCCTGGGGCGTGGTCGAGAACGGCACGCTCTACGGCCGGCGCAACGGCTACAAGACGAAAGCGGCCTTCCTCGAACGCTATGCCTCTACCTTTCGCGAGGCCGCGCGAGCCCTCGACGGCTGACGCGGCCCACGAGCGCTGACCGAGAACGGACGCGAGCCGTTTTCATCCGACGCGCAGAGCGTCGAGGCGCGCCTTGAGACTCGGGGCGAAGCGCCGGCTCACGGGGACGGCCTCGGGTCGCCCCTCCAGCCAGAGCTGCCAGGCGCCCTTGCTCGCCTCGACCTGCGCCACGTGCTCGAGGTTCACGATGGTCGAGCGGTGCACGCGGAGGAAGCACTCCGGGAGCCGCGCTTCCCAGAGGCGGAGCGGCTGCGCGGTCATCACGACGGAGCCCGCGCGCAAGTGCACCTCGGCGAAATCGCCTGCGGCCTGAACGCGCGCGATGTCGGACACGCGGCAGAGCTTCAGGCGGCTTGCGTCCTGGAGGACCACGCGGTCGCCCGGAGCGAGGCGCGGGGCCTCCTGCGGCTCGCGGTCCACCCGCTCCCCGGCCCGAACGCGCGCGGCTCGCCGAAGCGCGCGCTTGAGCTTCGGCGCGCTTATGGGCTTCACGACATAGTCCACGGCGTCGACGTCGAAGGCGCGAAGCGCGAACTCCACGTGGGCCGTCAGGAATACCACCTGCGCCCGGAGCTCTACGCGCTCGAAGAGGTCGAAGCCCGTCCCGTCCGGCAGGTGGATGTCGAGAAAGACGAGGTCCGGCGCCTCGCGCTCGACGAGGGTCGCGGCCTCCGCGACGCTCGCCGCCTCGCCCACGACGCTCACGTCGTCGCGCTCCTCGAGAAGCCGGCTCAGGCCGAGGCGGACGAGGCGCTCGTCCTCCACGATGAGCGCTCTACGTTGCATGGCAGGCCTCTTCGCGGTGCTGCGCGGCTCCCCGAGAGCCCGGCGGCGCCGGCTCCTCCGCGGCCTCCGCCGTCGTGCGAAGTAGCTCGGCCGGATCGTACGCGACGCGCGCCACCACCCAGCGCGCCTCCTGCACCAAGGCAAAGCTGCCCGTCTCCGGGCAGGCGGCCGCGAGCCGGCGCTCGACGATGCGAAGCCCCGAACCGGCATGCGCCTCCGGCTCTCCCGCCACGACGTGCCCCGTGTTGGCCACCTCCAGGACGACCCGCGCGTCTTCCTCACGCGCGCGCACCTCCAGCTCGAGGTGCGCCGCGTTCGGGAGCCCATGCTTGATCGCGTTCTCGACGAGCGGCTGGAGCAGCATGCTCGGGATCGGCGTCGCCTCGAGCGCCCCGGGCACCGCGACGCGCACCTTCAGCCGCTCCTCGAAGCGTAGCCCTTCGCAGCGAAGGTACGCGCGCACGAAGTCGAGTTCCTCCGCGAGCGAGGTCGTCTCCCGGTTCATCGCGTCCAGGCTCCGCACGAAGAGGCTCGAGAGGTCGTGCACCATCTGCTCGGCCTGTCCTGGGCTCACGCGAATCAGCGTCACCACGGAGCTGAGCGAGTTGAGCAGGAAGTGCGGGTTCATCTGCGCACGAAGGGCGCTGAGCTGCGCACGCGTCGCGAGGGACTCGGCGACCAGCGCGCGCTCGCGGATCTGCTGCGTCCGCCGGCTCATGAGGTTGAAGAGCATGACGGCTCCCCACGCGACCATCATCGCCGCGAAGGGCGGGAGGCTCATGGCCGTGAAGCGCGAGACGTTCGGCCCGTCGTCACCCTCGATCACGAAGAGAGTGAAGTAGACGAACATCGCACCCGTGCAGACCACCGCAGCGAGCAGAGAGCTGAGGACGAGGAGCGGAAGGGCCCGCCGCGGCGTGAGCCAAGGAAGCGGGAGGCGCTGCGCTCCGAGCGCGAGAGACGACGAGACGGCGATCGGCACGAGCGTGCCGACCAGCAACGACACGATGGCCAGGCCCGGCTCCATGCCCCGCGACACGGCGTGCACCATCGCCGAACCCCAATAGGCAACGATGGCCGTCACCCAGCCGACGACCTGAACGAGCCAAAAGGAGCGATCGCGAAGCAGCCGGGTGACCCCGGGGGTCGTCCGGGGCGTCGCCTCGATCCGCGGAGCGGGCGGGGGAGCTGCTTCGGACGCGATGAGCTGCATGAGGAGAACCTAGCAAGCGTCAAGGCGCTCTCTCGCGCCGCTCGACGAACGACGGCGACCGTTGACAGATTCGATCCTCCCGTCGGCACCGGCGTTGGCTAGGAGGGAGGCACGGGGCCTCGAGCGCCGCTCCCTCGACCATGCCGCACCCTCGTGACCGAGTCGCACTCCTCCTGCTCCTCACAGCGACTGGCTGTGCGCACGCGGTGGTCGACGATCCGGCCCTCGTCGCGCCCCTCCCCACCCGCTACGCGGGGCTGCTAGCGGCCCCCGCGGAGGCGCCCGTGGCGTCACCCCAAGCGCGCTGGTGGGAGCGCTACGACGACCCGGTCCTGAGCGCCCTCATCGAGCGCGCGCTGCGGAAGAGCTACACGCTTCGCTCCCGCTTTGCCTCGATTCGCCGGGCCGAGGCGCTCCGCCGGGAAGCCTCCGCGGCCCGCTGGCCCACGGTGAACGCTCAGCTCGCCGTGAGCCGCAACCGATCGGTCGGTTTCTTTGGCGCCAACGTCGCGGACCGCGTCGACCTCTCCGTACCCATCGCCTACGAGGTCGACCTCTTCGCGCGCTTCGCCAGCGAGGCCCATGCTCGGGAGGACGAGCTCCGGGCGACGGCGCTCGTCATGGAGAGCGCGGCGATCAGCCTCAGCGCCGAGGTGGCGGAAGCCTGGTACGACGTCGTCACGGCGCGGGCGCGCGTCCGTGCCCTCGAGGTGCAGCGCGAGACGAACGCGACCTACCTCGCCCTCGTCAAGCTCCGCTATCGCCGGGGGCTCGGGGAGGCCGTCGACGTGCGCCAGCAGGAGCAGCAGGTCGAGGGTACGCTCGCGCGCCTCGCCGAGGCGCGAGGCAGGCTCTTCAGCGCTGGGCAGCAGCTGGCGATCCTCCTCGGCGACACCGCCATTGCGCGGGCCGGGCGCTCGGACGCGCCCCGAGACCCCCCGGTCGCGGAGAGCGCCCCGGACGCCGCGGAGGGTGACGGGCTGCCGGAGCTCGGGGCTCCCCCAGCGGCAGGCGTGCCGGCCGATCTCGTCGCCTCGCGCCCCGATGTGCGCGCGGCGCGGCATCGCATCGAGGCCGCGGACCGGCGCATCGGGAGCCTCCTCGCCGAGCAGCTCCCGTCGCTGCGGGTCGAGTTCCTCCCGGGCTGGCAGTGGTTCCAGACCGACGCGCGCTCGCAGGCCCCAGACGGGTCCTCGGTCGGGATCCCGCCGGCCCAGGGCTTCGTGTGGGCGGGCAGCGCGACGATGAACGTCCCCCTCTTCGACGGTCTCGCGGCGCTCGCCCGTACGAACGCGCAGCGCGCGCGGCTCGACGAACAAATCGAGAACTTCGCCGCGCTCCTCCTCGACGCCCTGATGGAAGTGGAAGGCGCGCTCGTGCTCGAGCGCCGGGAGCGAGAGCGTCTCGCTCACCTCGAGGCCCAGGCGCGCGCCGCGGACAGCGCCCTCGAGGCGAGTCGCGCGCGCTACCGAGCCGGGCTGAGCGACTTCCTGCCCGTCCTGACCGCGCTTCAGAGCGCGCAATCGACGGAACTCCAGATCCTCGACAGCAAACGCCAGGTCCTCAGCCAGCGCATCCAGCTGCACCGGGCGCTGGGAGGCGGCTGGGCCGCGGACCTCCAGGCGCCCGAGCCGACGCGCGTCCGCGGAGAGCGCTCGTGAGCGCCCTCGCGCGCGCGCTGGTGCCGCTCCTCATCGTCGCCGGCGCCCTCGCCCTCTACCTCGGGCTCGTCGGGACGCGGCCCGCGGCGCCGCGTACGCCGCCCCGAGACGACGCACGGCTCGTCGAGGTGATCACGCTGCAGGCCGGGCATCAGGCCGTCACCGTCGAGGCGCGCGGCCAGGTCATCCCGGCGAAGCGCGTCGCGCTGGTCCCGCAGGTGACGGGCATCGTGCGCTGGGTGTCGCCGCGGCTCGTTCCCGGTGGCCACTTCGACGCCGGCGAGACGCTCTTGCGCCTCGACGATCGCGAGTACCGGCTGAGCCTGCAGACGCAGCGGGCGAGCCGCTCCGACGCGACCCTCGCGCTTCGCCTCGAGCGGGAGCAGCAGGCCGTGGCCGAGCAGGAGTGGGCGCTCTTCGAGCGCATGGCCTCCGCGGGCACCGTGTCGCGGGAGCGGAGCACCGGCGAAGCGCTCGCTCGGCGCCAACCGCAGCTCGAGAACGCCGAGCTCGCGGCCCAGGCGGCCGAAGCCAACCTGGATCGGGCGCGTCTCGACCTGACGCGCACGCGCCTGCCCGCGCCCTTCCCGGCGATGGTGCTCGAAGAGAGCGTCGAGGTGAGTCAGCTGGTCGGGCCGACGAGCGCGGTGGTCACGCTCGTCGGCACGGAGGCCTTCTGGATCGAGGTGGCCGTCCCCGCAGAGCAGCTCCCGGCGCTTCGCATCCCGCCGCCAGGAGCCGACGAAGGCGAGGGATCGCGCGCGCGGATCACCCACCGCGTCGGGGAAGGGTCGACGACGCGGCCCGGGCGGGTCCTCCGCCTCCTTCCGGACCTCGATCCGAACGGTGCGATGGCGCGGGTCCTCGTGGCCGTCGAGGACCCGCTCGATCTCGAACGCGAGGACGCGGACGCACGGGTGCCGCTCCTCCTCGGGAGCTACGTCGAGGTCCGCATCGAGGCCGCACCGCTCACGGACGTCATCGAGGTCCCGCGCGCCGCCGTGCACGAGGGTTCACGGGCCTACGTGATGAACCACGAGGGCGAGCTCGAGATCCGCTCGCTCGCGATCGTGTGGCGGCGCCGAGAGAGCGTGCTCGTCCGAGGGGGTCTCGCCGCCGGCGAGCGGCTCGTGACGAGCCGGGTGGCACATCCGGTCCCCGGGCTTCCCCTCCGTTCTGCGACGCCTTCCGACGCCGACGAACCAGCCCTCCGCGACGACGGGACGGCGGGCGCGCCGGCGACGGCCGTCTCGCAGCAGGGCGCGCCCAGCGCGGCGGACCCTGGATGAGCCTCGAAGCTCCACGCGGCGTCCTGGCCTGGTGGGCCGGGCATCCCGTCGCCGCGAACATCCTGGTCGGGGTGCTCGTCCTCGGCGGACTCCTCGGAGCCTCGCGCCTCCCGCAGGAGGTCTTTCCCGAGGTGACGGCCGAGCTCGTGCGGATCACCGTTCCCTACCCCGGCGCGTCGCCCGAGGAGGTCGAGCAGGGCGTGCTCCTCGCCATCGAGGAGGCCGTTCGAGGCCTGGACGGGGTACGCCAGGTGCGGAGCACGGCTTCCGAGGGGCGGGCAAGCGTCGAGGTGGAGTTGCTCTCCGGCGCGGACCTCGACCGGGCGCTCGGCGACGTGAAGAGCGCCGTCGATGGCGTGACGAGCCTGCCGGAAGAGACCGAACGTCCGCTCGTGCGCCTCGCGACGAACCGGGAGCAGGTGCTTTCCTTGGTCCTCTACGGCGACGTCGAGGAGCGCGCTCTGCACGGATTCGCGGAGGAGGCGCGGCTCTCGCTCCTCGCCCGTGAGGGGCTCTCGTCCGTCGAGGTGGGCGGTCTAGTCGCCGAGGAGGTGCCGCAGCTCCAGGGGGAACCGTCCGCCAAGGGCTACGTCGTGCACATTGGCC
>JBCDGX010000180.1:0-9608 GCA_038750805.1 Myxococcota bacterium | reverse complement strand
GCCAGGCCCGCCCGGGCGACCTCGCTGGAGGGATCGCGCCGGAGCGCCTCGCGCCACGCCGTCGCGCTCCCGTCGGTGTCGCCGCGGCGGGCGGCCAGGAGCGCCAGGTTCAGCCAGGGCGCGGCGTCGTCCGGCGCGAGCGTCGTCGCCTGCTCGAGGGCCCGCGCCGCACCGGTCTCGTCGCCGCTCTGCAGGAGCACGGCACCGAGCCCGTTGTGCGCCGCGCCGAGCCCGGGCGCGCGGGCGATCGCCGCGCGAAAGGCGTCGGCGGCCCCGGAGCGATGGCCCCGACGAAGGCGCACGTTCCCGAGCTTGAGCCACGAGAGGGCGTCCGCGCGGAGGTCCAGGGCCGCGACGTAATGCGCCTCGGCGTCCTCCAGGGCCCCCTCCGCGGCGGCGAGGTCGCCGAGGCCGACCTGCGGCTCGGGACGCTCCGGCCCGAGCTCGCGAGCCCGGGCGAGCTGCGCGCGGGCCTCGTCGAAATCCCCCTGGCCGAGGGCCACGAGGCCGAGGCCGAGGGGCGCGTCCGGATGACCGGGCTGGAGGCGCTTTGCGGCCTCGAAGGCGGCGCGGGCGCCCGGAAGGTCGCTCCGCGCCCGGCGCACCCGGCCGAGGTTCAGCCACGCGGCGTGGGCCCGCCCATCGAGGCGCGTGGCCCGCTCGAAGGCGTCCTCCGCGTCCGCCATCGCGCGCTCGATCTCGGCGGCGAGACCGAGGCGATTGAGCACCGGGGCGATCGGGAAGCGCTCCTCGAGGCGCTCGAGGTAGGGCGTCGCCATGAGCCCATCGCCCCGGTCGAGGGCGAGGTCCCCCGCCAGGAGCAGCGCCCGCGGCGCCCCGGGCGAGCGCGCGAGGGCGGCCTCGGCATGCCGCTGGGCCTCCCGGCCCCGGCCACTCGCGCGCGCCAACGCTCCCGCGATCACGCGGCGGCGGACGTTCCAGCCGTCGCGGAGCCGCGCCTCCGTGAGGTGGCCCTCGGCGCGGAGCAGATCGCCGCGCTGAAGCTCGACGAGCGCGGAGGCCTCGGCGTAGAGCGGCTCCGGCACGGCCCCGGGCGCCTCACGGCGGAGGGCCTCGAGGCGGGCCAGGGCCTTGGCGGCCGGGAGGTCGTGGAGCTCGGGCGCGGTGCGGAGGGGCGTCGCGAGGAGCGCGCGCGCGGCGCGAAGCTCGTCCTCGACGTGGCGGCGATCCGTCTCGGCGATGCCGAACGCGAGGGCCGAAGCGAGGATCCCGAGCGATACGAGGACCAGCAGCGAGCGACGCATGCCCAGCGGGTACCCCGCGCCCCCGCCGCGCCCAAGAAAGCGACGAGGGGGCGCCGCGAAGCGGTGCCGTCGCCTTTCTCCCCGCCCTGCTGGCAGGTTGGTGAGAAAGGCGACCCATCCGGGTCGTGGACGGTTTCGCGTCGTGGGGTGCGTCCGCGAGCCGACGAAATGTGATGCATTTCCGAGGCGAGGGGATGGCGCCGACCGGCGTGAGGGCGCCGCGAAGCGGTGCCGTCGCCTTTCTCACCGACCTGCTAGGGTCCCGCGAGGAACCGCGCGATGTCTGCTGCTGGCGTTCTCCCCTCCGAGCTCCTCGTGGCCCACGAGGAACCCTGCCTTCGCGTGGTGCACGCGCGGAACGTGCAGGTCGCCGTTTGGCGCGATGCCCCGACCGTCGAACGCCTGGACGCGATGTGCCGGGCGACGGGCGCCCTGAACGAACGCGTGCCCGGCCAGAGCGCGCTCCTGAACCTCATCTCCGGCGGACGGCCGAGCTTCCCGAGCGAGCTTCGGCAGGCGGCCGTGGAACGCAGCGCGAGCGCCGTGCACCCGCAGGGCGTGGCGCACGTGATCCTGCTCCCGGGGCTCATCGGTGCGGACGTGCGCGCTTTCCTCGGCACCATCATCGCCCTCTCGCGTCCGCCGGACCCGACGCGGGTCTTCGGCGCGCTCGGGGACGCCGTGGGCTGGATGGCCGGTCAGCTCACCGCGTCGATGGCGCCGACCTGGACCGCCTCCGAGCTCGAAGCGCTGGCGCGGCGCTGCCTCGACCCGCGCGACCCGCTCGCCACGCCCGCCCCGGCGTGAGATCGTGGCCTGACGTGAGTCATCCGGACGTCGGCCGCGTCCTCGCGGGGAAATACGAGCTTCAGGCGCTGGCGGGTGCCGGCGGCATGGCCGAAGTGTTTCGCGGCGTGACCCTCGGGGCCGAGGGCTTCCGACGTCCCGTGGCCATCAAGCGCATCCTCCCGGAGCTCGGCGGCAACCCGGAGTTCGTCGCGATGTTCGTCGAGGAGGCCCGCGTCCAGGCGGCGCTCTCGCACCCGAACATCGTCCAGATCCACGACTTCGATCGGGACGAGGATGGCGGCTTCTTCCTCGTCGCCGAGCTGGTCGATGGGCTGACGCTGCAGGGCTGGCGCACGGGCTTCGAGCTCCTTGACGAGGAGACGCCCTGGCACCTCGTCGCGGCCATCGGCATCGAGGTGCTCAAGGGCCTCTCGGCGGCGCACGAGAACGTCGACGGCGCGGGCAAGAAGGTCCCCGTCTACCACCGCGACGTAACGCCGCAGAACGTGCTCCTCGGTCAGCGCGGTCACATCAAGCTCACCGATTTCGGTCTCGCGCGTGCCATGGACCGGGCCCGCATGACGCGCCCGGACATCGTGAAAGGGAAGCTGAGCTACCTGGCCCCGGAGCTCACGGAGGGGGCCGATCCGAGCGTTCGTTCGGATCTCTTCTCGGTTGGCATCGTCCTCTGGGAGGCGCTGACGCAGCGGAAGCTCTTCGACGCCGTCGATCCGCACTCGGTGCTCATGGCCGTGCGGGAGGCCGAGGTGCCGCCGCTCGAGGAGCTGCGCCCGGACATGCCGCGCGCGCTCCGGGAGTGCGTGCATCGCGCGCTCGCGAAGGACCCTGCGGAGCGCTTCCGGAGTGCGCGCTCGATGGTCCGCACCCTCGCCAACCTCCTGCGCATGACGCCGGAGTCGACGAGCGCCGAGGTCCTCGGCCGGAGCGTGCGACGCATCCGGCGCCGGCACGAGGAGATCGCCCGCACGCCGCGGTCGCGCTCCGAGCTGCCCTGAGCGAAAGAGGAAATCGTCGCGCGCTGCGCTCAGGAGCCGCCGACGAGGCCGAGGAGCACGTCGATGAAGGCCGCGGACGCGAGGATCGGCAGGACCAAACCGAGCGCGCTCCCGACGAGGTAGTCGCGGTAGCGCACCGCCGACATCGCGAGGGCGTAGTTCAGCGGCGGCGCCATCCAGAGGAGCAGGCGCAGCACGGCCACGGCGCGCACGGGCCGCTCGTCGAGGCGCGCCAGCATGCGCTTGAAGAAGGGCCGCTCGACGCCCGCAAGCTGCTGCCCGCCGACGCCGCGCACCACGAAGAAGCTCACGGTCACGCTTCCGAGGGCCCCCACGTAGCCGAGCAGCCCCCCCGCGACGGGCCCGTAGGCCACGATGGCCGCCGCGACGAAGACCAGGCCGGGGACGTGGACCAGCTCGCCGAGCGCAAAGACGACGAGGAAGAGCAGCAAGCCGAAGGCTCCGGCCCCCTCCATGGTGCTCCGGATGCCCTCGAGGGTGAGGTGCTCGGTCACGCCCGTGCTGCGGGCGACGACCAGCGTGACGACGAAGACGAGCGCCAGGGCGAGCAGACGCCAGCGGGAGGGCGTCGTGCGCTCGGGTGTCGGCGCGTCGTTCATCGCGGCGCACCTTGCCGCAAGGCGGCCCCGTAGCAAGCGCGCGATCAGGCCGCGGGCGGGAGGGGGAGCGCCCCCGCGCTCTCGGCGGCGCGGGCGCGGCCCTCAGCCGACGCGCACGTCGAAGCGTTCGGCGCGCGCGTCGGCCTGGACGCGGATGGGCACGTCGAGGAAGCGACCGATGACCTCGACGTTCGTCGTGAAGTGCGGGCTCGGCGGCCCGGTGAGGAAGCGCCCGCCGGCCCCGAGGGCCAGCGGAAGGAGCAGCTGGTCCGCGAGGTGCGGCCCCACGGGAACCTCGGCCGCGAGGTGCGTCCGCACCGCAGCGGCCAGCTCCCGCGCCACCTTCTCGGCAGGCTTCCCCTTGGCGCCGAAGGCCGTGAAGAGCTCGGGCGCCTCGCCATCGAGGAAGACCTGAGCGACGTTGCCGGGCCCCGGCGAGTCGACCATGCGCGGCGCGCAGGCCTCCTTTTCGAGCTCGGGCATCGCGTCCCGACGAACGCGAAGCTCCCGCGCGGCGACGTGCTTCGGAACCGGATGGCTCGTGAGCGCCCACGCCCGGAGCTTCCGGGCGCCGGTGGCCACGAGCTCGAGGGGCCGCGGCGCGGTCCATGGCGCGAGCGTGACGTGGAAGCGCCCGCCCCCCGCCGGATAGAAACCGTAGCGGTCGATCCAGCCCGCGAGATCCCGAACGCCGAGGCGCCGGAGCAGCGGGAAGAAGACGCGCTCGAGGTCGGCGAAGGTCGGCGCCGACCGGTTGTGCGTGCCCCCCTCGAAGGTGAGCTCGCTCGGCCCCTCCGCGCGAAGCAGGATGGGCAAGACGGTCTGGGCGACGAGCACGGCGCTCCCGGCCGATCCGACGGCGAAGCGGTAGCGCCCCGCGCGGATCGGCCCCGGCACGAAGCGAAGGCGCTGGGAGCGAAGCTCCGCTCCCTCGACCTCCGCGCCGCACGCCGCCTGCGCCGCCTTCACGGCGGTGAGGTGCTGCCGGAGCAGCCCGGGCTTCGCCCGCCCCCCGCGGACGTTCTCCACGAGGAGCGAGCGCCCGGTGATCGCCGAGAGCGCGAGGCTCGTGCGGAGGACCTGTCCCCCGCCCTCGCCCTCGCTCCCGTCGATGCGCACCTCGTCGGTGCGATCGGACATGGCTGTCTCGCTTTCAGCCCTTCACGCACACCACCTGGCGGAGCGTGTGGACGACCTCCACGAGGTCCTCCTGCGCAGCCATGACGGCGTCGATGGGCTTGTAGGCCATGGGCGTCTCGTCGAGGACGCGCGCGTCCTTCCGGCACTCCACGCCCTCGGTAGCTTCGATGTGGTCTTCGACGGTGAAGCGCTTCCGCGCCGCGGTGCGGCTCATCGCGCGACCCGCGCCGTGGCTGCAGCTGCAGAAGCTCTCCGGGTTGCCCTTGCCGCGCACGATGTACGAGCGCGTGCCCATGGAGCCCGGGATGATACCGAGGTCGCCGTGGCGCGCCCGCACCGCGCCCTTGCGGGTCACGAGCACGTTCGCGCCGTAGTGCTGCTCCTTGGCGACGTAGTTGTGGTGGCAGTTCACTGCCTCGGCCGTGAGCTCGAAGGGCGGGAGATCCGGCTCCGTCAGGAGCGCGGCGATCACCGCGTCCATCATGAGCTCCCGGTTCTGGCGCGCGAAGGCCTGCGCCCAGCCGACGGCCTCGACGTAATCGTCGTAGAGCGTCGACCCCTCGGGCAGGTACGCGAGGTCCTGGTCCGGGAGGGAGATGAACCAGCGCTTCATCTCCTCCTTCGCCTTGGCGATGAAGTAGGTGCCGATGCGGTTGCCGATGCCCCGGCTTCCGCTGTGGAGCATCACCCACACGGCGTCTGCCTCGTCGAGGCAGAGCTCGACGAAGTGGTTGCCGGTGCCCAGCGTGCCGAGGTGCGTGACGTGGTTCGCCTTCGCGACCTTCGGGTGCTTGGCGGCGATCGTCTCGAAGTCGAAGGAGAGGGCCTTCCAGGCCTTCTGGTTCGCCTTCGGGACGTCCCGCCACGCGCCGCGGTCGTTGCGCCCGCCGTTGTGCGTGCGTCCGTGGGGCACCGACGCCTCGATGGACGAGCGAATGCTCCGGAGCGAGTCCGGAAGATCCGACGCCGTGAGCGACGTGCGGACCGCGCTCATGCCGCAGCCGATATCGACGCCGACGGCGGCCGGGATGATCGCGCCCTTGGTCGCGATGACCGAGCCGACCGTGGCTCCCATGCCGAGGTGCACGTCGGGCATCGCCGCCACCCACTTGTGGATGAAGGGCATGGACGCGATGCGCGTGAGCTGCGCACGCGCCTCGTCCTCGACGGCGACGCCGCGCACCCAGGCCTTGATCGGGGCGCCCGAGCTCTCGAACACCTCGTAGGGCTTCTGCCCATAGCTCTTCGCGCCGGCGCTCTCTCCGGTGCTCTTACTCATGGCTGATCCTGTTCCCGGGCCGGGCGTTGCCGCGCCGCCGACCCGAGCTCCCCGGCTCGCCGTCCTCCGCGTCCGGTCCCACCCGGACGCCGAAGAGCATCGAGAGTGCATCGGCCCTCGAAAAGCGCAAGGGGTGAAACGGAAATTGGGCACGCCGACAGCGGCCGACTCAAAGCCGCATCGCGGCGTGCAGGAACACCAAGGCCGGGACGAGGGACGCCGCTGCGCCCACGCCGAGAAGCAGCCTGACCGAGGGAGCCATGCGGGCATGAGACGCCGCGAGCGCCCCGAGATGAGCCCGACGTGGTCCCAGCAGGACGCGCCCGCGAAGCTCATGGACCAGTGCGGACTCTCGGTAGCTGGGCGCCGGCACCTCCCGCTGGTACGCGACGCCCACGAGCACGCAGGGGACCGGGCCTTCGAGCGCGATGGTGACCTCGTCCAGCGTCGCGAGCTCTCGGGGACGAAGCGGGTGCGGCCTCGCCTGAGCGCGGGCCGGAAGGAAGACGAAGCGTCCGTCGGCACCGCTCACGCTCCCCGCGAGGGCTCGCCGAAGCGCGCGACGACGACCGATGAAGGCCAGCTCGAAGGAGAGGAGGAGCAGCGTCGGGAGGGCCGCGAGCCCGAGCCAGCCGGCGAGCACCGCGGCGCGGTCCCGAAGGAGCGCCCAGGTCCCAGGGGGTCGGGCTCGAAGGGTCGCCCGATCGAGGGGGATGAGCCCCGACGAACGAACGAAGAGCTGTTGGCTGACCAGGTCCCGGAGGGGCGTCCCGCGCTCGGGGAGCGCCGTGGCCGGGACGTCCCGGCCGACCAAATGCACCCCGTCGAAGTAGAGACCGGCGCCGAGCCTCGGCCACTCGAGCAGGGAGAGCGCTCCCGGGGGATCGTGGCGGTGATCCGCGAAGGTCGACGAAAACCAATGGGTCCCCGTGGGCGCGGTGACCACGATGGCCCCGTCCAGCCAGCGGTACGCGATGGCGGCGCGGACACGGCGCGCGATGGCGCGGAGCAGCCTGAGGTCGTCGCGGCAGACCCGAACGTCGGCGCGGGTCTCGCCCACCGGACGAAGTCGGCATCCACGTGTCGTGAGCCCGGAGCGCGCATCACCGCGCTCGCGAGTGGGCGCCTCCGAGAGTCGCGTCCTGGGGGGCTCGGGCTGGGCTCCCCGAGCCTCCGAGGGCGCAAACCACCGACCGGTGGGGTCCTCCGCGTCGACGAAGACGACGCTGCGGAGCCTCGGGTTCCAGCGATAGAGAGCGTGCGGTCGCGCGGGAAAGAGAAGCCCCGCGACCACGCCGATCCAGGCCAGGACCACGGCACCGAGGCTGCATCGGCCGAGCAGACGCGGCGCTTCGCTCAGCCTGTCCTGGAGCCCCATGCCTGCTAGACGCCCGGGAAGGGGCGAGGTTCCCGGCTCAATACCCTTCGGTGAAGATCAGCACCGGCGCCTGCGGCAGGAGCGGCGGTAGCGCGGCCGGCACCACGATGTCGGCGTACTTCGCCATCGCCGCCCCCGGCGAGCCCTCCACCATCCAATGGGACGCCACGCCCCGGAGCATCATGCGGTTGCCGCGGGTCCAGCCTCCGCCCCGCTCGACGCGGCGGCGGAGGGCCTTGAGCGATTGGGCGAAGCCCTGGCTCGTCTGGAGGTAGCGGCCGAGGTCGCGATCCTCGCCGGCGCCGAGGGCCTCGAGCTCGTCGAGCTGGCGCTGGTAACCCTCCACCTTCGCGGCGAAGGCCTCGCCCTCGAGGCGCCCGAGCTCACGCCAGGGCACGTTCGCGAGCCCCGCGAGCTCCTGGGCGCCGCGGAGCGTGTCCACGACGAGCCGGCCGCGCGCGTCCCCCGGCGCGAGCCCGCTCTCTACCGCGTCGAGCTCGGCGGCGAGCGGCGCCTCGACCGCCTCGAGCAGCGTCTGCCGGGCCGCGAGGTACGCGTCGAAGTGCTCGAGGAGCGAGCCATGGAGCGCCTTCCCGCGCGCCATCGCGTCGTCCTGGTAGTCGCTGCGGTCGTAGTAGCGGTTCGCTTCCTCGACGACGGGATGCAGCGCCTCGAGCGCCCGCACGTAGGCCCGCGCCGGCACGTCGAGGGAGCCCAGCGGCGGTGCCAGCGCCGTCGCCGCGGCCACGCTCTCCGCGCAGTGCTCCGGGTCCGAGAACGTGTAGAGACCGTAGACGTGGCGCGCGTTCGCGCGCGGGCCCTCGTCGAAATCGACCCACGAGCGATAGCGCGCCCGGCTCGCGAGGATGCGGTCGTCGTAGCGCGCGAAGCAGGCCCGCACGACGGCGTCGAGGCGCGCGGCGCGGGCGTTCGGCGCGTCGACCCTCGCGGCGGGCGGAGCCGGGTCCGAGGGCACGCTCGGAGGTGACGGCGGCGCCGGAACCACCCGGACCGCCGCGCTGCCCTCGCTCGCCCGCGACCCGGCGAGCACCGCCGCCACGAGCCCCATCACGGCCACGCCGATGGCCGCCGTGGCGACGAGCGCGACCCGCACCCCGGCGGCGGGGTTCGGCGCCACGGGCGGGCGCGCCACGGGCCCTCGCGGCACCTTCGAGACGGTCCCGCAGTAGGGGCAGGTGACGGTCGCGCCCTCCTCCGCCGGCCCCACGTTTGCCCCGCAGCCGGGGCACGTCATCGCCTGGAGCACCACGGCACGCACCGTACCGGGTGGTCGGCGTCGGGGGAATGGCGGCGCCGCGGCGCTCTCGGCGCGCGGGACGCATGGGCGCGCCCTCCCCTATCCTCCCGCCGTGCTCAACGTCGACGAGTTCGAGTCGGTCTTTCGCGCCGCCGCGAAGCAACGCTTCCGCTTTGCCCCTCCGAGGGTCGAGACGCTCCTGGTCGTGACGGACCTCGAGGGCGAGGATCTGGCGACCTACCTCGAGGCCACGCGACGGCTCCTCGAACCGCTCACGACCGGTCGCGAGCCCGCGTGGACCGTCCGGGCCGCGAGCGAGTGGGAGGGCGTCGAGGGTGTGCTCGGCCTCGTGGACGACGCGGCTCCGGACCTCATCGTCACCTACCGGAACCTCCGAAGCGACGCCTGGAAGTACTCCTACTCGCTCGGCGTCTACCTCAACGCGCTCACCCGCGCGACGCCCATCCCGGTCTTCGTCACGCCGCACCCCGTGGCCTTCCCGGCGCTCGGCTGGAAGGACTCGCGCACGGACAGCGTCATGGTCATCAACGACGCGCTCACCGGCGACGACGCGCTCGTGAACTGGGGCTGCGCGCTCACGCGGGCGGGCGGGACGCTCCACCTCACGCACGTCGAGCACGACGAGATCTTCGCGCGCTACATCGAGGCCATCGGCAAGATCCCGGAGATCGACACGGAAACCGCGCGCACGCGCATCCTCGAGCAGCTTCTTCGCGAGCCGACGGAATACATCGAGAGCGCGAAGACGGCCCTCGAGGAGGCGGGCCTCGACCTCGAGCTCTCGAGGCACGTCTTCCGCGGGAACCGAGGGAGCTATTACAGGCGCTTCGCCGAGCTGCTCG
>JBCDGX010000179.1:0-9667 GCA_038750805.1 Myxococcota bacterium | reverse complement strand
TAGCGCAGTTGCGCGGCGCCAAGCACCTCACGGAACCCTTTGCGCTGCACGATCACAACCACAGGGGCCGTGCCGGTGGCCTGCACGAAGGTCCGCAGCTCCTCGAGGCTCTCCGCCCGCATGGCCTCAGACTATCTCCCGAGAGGAGATTCTGAAACGCGAATTGTCTCTCTACCGGATCCTCCCGAAGCGCCGGAGGATGGTCCTCGGGTCGCACGGACGGCCCGCGAAAGGAGACCCCCTCATGGCTACCATTCGAGAGCGCCGCGCGCTCCGCATCAGCGCCCGCGACGCTTGGGCGCAGCTCGCGAACGTCGGCGAGGTGCACCGCCTCGTCAGCTTCCTCGACGGGGCGCGCGTCGAGGACGACACGCGCGTCTGCAGCATCGCCGAGGACGCGCCCTTCCCCGGCGAGCTGGTCGAGACGATCCTCGCCGTCGACGATGGCCTGCGCCGCGTCGCCTACTCGGTCACCGCCTCGCCCTTCGGCATCGCGGCCCACGCCGCGTCCATGGAGATCGTGGACGAGGAGGGCGGCGCCACGCTGGTCTGGACCACGGACGTGAAGCCCGACGAGGTCGCGGCGCAGCTGAAGCCGGTCATCGCGCAGGAGATCGACCACATCGCGCTTCGCCTCGACGCGGGAGCCGCCCGATGAGCGAGGTCCACCTCACCCGCGTGGTCGCCGCGTCGCCGGAGGCCGTCTGGGCCGCCCTGGCCGACGTCGGCGGCGTCCACCGCTTCCACCCCTACGTCGAGCGCTCGCCGCTCACCGAGGGCTCCGCCGAAGGCGGCGTCGGCGCGGGCCGCACCTGCCACTTCTACGACGGCAACCACGTCGTCGAGGAGGTGATCCGCTGGGAGCCCCTCGAGGCCGTCGAGGTGGCCATCGTGCGCGGGAGCATGCCGCTGAAGGACGCCCGCGCGGGCTTCCAGCTCACGCCGGAGGGCGCGGGCACGCGCATCGACCTCCGCATGAGCTACACGCCGAAGCTCGGCCCCCTCGGCGCGCTGATGGACGTGCTGATGATGCGGCGGAAGTTCCGGACGCTCCTGGCCGAGGTCCTCGAGGGCCTCGACGTGCACGTGCGCACCGGGCAGGTCGTCGGCGAGGGCGGACAGCTCGCGCCGGCGCCGGCCTGGGCGTGAGCGCCACGCTCAGCGCGTCTTCCGCCGCGGCCCCCCGCCCACGTGGCTCGCCATGGCGAGGCGGCCGCGGCGGATGACCGACTCGCCGCTCATCTCGGCGAAGAGCTCGAGCATCAGCGCCACGAGCCCCGTCCACCCGGTCTGATGCGAGGCGCCGACGCCGCGGCCATCGTCCCCGTGGAAGTACTCGTAGAAGAGGAGATGGTCCCGGAAGTGCGGGTCCGTCTGGAGCTTCTCGTCGTCGCCGAAGACGGCGCGGCGGCCGGTCTCCGGGTCCCGGGTGAAGATCGACGCGAGGCGCCCGGCGATGAGCGCCGCGACGTCGAAGAGGTTCATCTCGTTCCCCGAGCCCGTCGGGCACTCGACGCGGAACTCGTCGCCCCAGTAGGCGTGGAGCTGGATGAGCGTCCGGATGATGAGCGCGTTGATCGGCGCCCAGACCGGACCCCGCCAGTTCGAGTTCCCGCCGAAGGTCTCCGAGGTCGAGTCCGCGGGCTGGTAGTCGACGCGGTACTCGGCGCCCTCGTGATGGAACACGAAGGGCGCGTCCCGATGCGCGCGCGAGAGCGAACGGATGCCGTAGTCGGAGAGGAACTCCTCCTCGTCGAGGAGTCGCGCGAGCACGCGCCGGAGCGAGGTCTCGTCGAGCACGCTCAAGAGGTGCCGCCCCTCCACGCCCGGGCGGTCCAGGGGATGCACGGCGCCGATGAGCTCCGGGTACGCGCCGAGGAAGCGCGTCATGCGCTCCACGACCTTCGGGAAGCGCGCGAGCGTCTCCTTCTCGAGCACGAGCACCGCACAGAAGGGCAAGAGACCAACGAAGGAGCGCACCTTGAGGCGCTCCGGGTGACCGTCGGGCATGCGGAGCACGTCGTAGAAGAAGCCGTCCTCGTCGTCCCAGAGGTGCTGCTGGTTCATGGCGACGGCGATCCACAGGAAGTGCTCGGCGAACTTGATCGCCATGTCCTCCATGGCCCGGTCGTCGCGGCCGAGCTCGAGGGACATCTCGAGCATGTTCAGGCAGTAGAGCGCCATCCACGCGGTGCCGTCCGCCTGCTCGAGGAAGCCGCCCGTCGGGAGCGGCGCCGAGCGGTCGAAGACGCCGATGTTGTCGAGGCCGAGAAAGCCCCCGGCGAAGACGTTCGCGCCTCGCGGATCGGTGCGGTTCACCCACCAGGTGAAGTTCAGGAGGAGCTTGTGGAAGCTCCGGGCGAGGAAGACCGAGTCGCCCTCCCCGCTCCCGAGGTTCTTCTCGACGAAGTGGAGGAAGAGCGTCGCCCAGGCGTGCACGGGCGGGTTCACGTCCCCGAAGGCCCACTCGTAGGCGGGGATCTGCCCGTTCGGGTGGAGGTAGCGCTCGGAGAGCATGAGCAGGAGCTGCTCCTTCGCGAACCCGAGGTCGATGCGGGCCATGGCCGCGCAGTGGAAGGCGAGATCCCAGGCCGCGTACCAGGGGTACTCCCACTTGTCCGGCATGGAGATCACGTCCGCGTTCACCATGTGGAACCAGTCGGCGTTCCGCGCGGGTGCGCCGGCGTGCTGCTGGCGCAGCGGGTGCTGGCCGCGCTGCTCGAGCCAGCCCGAGACGTCGAAGGTGTAGTACTGCTTCGACCAGAGCATGCCGGCCATGGCCTGGCGGAAGACGCGGCGCTCGTCGGCGTCCAGGGCCGGGCTCGTGATGGCCCGGTAGAACTCGTCGGCCTCGGCGCGCCGGGTGTCGACCATCACGTCGAAGTCGGTCTTCGGCATGAGGCCCGGGTGGTCGCCGGGCTCGAGGCGCAGGCGCACGGTCTCGCTCGCACCGGGCGCGAGCGTCATGCGCACGCAATAGGCCGCCTTCGTGCCCTCCTCGAGCGGGTTCACGGCGTCCGCGCGGCCGCCGACGACGTAGGCGTCGAAGGCGTCCTTCGGGTAGCGCCAGGCGTTCGGCGTGCCGAAGAGGCGCCAGGTGTTGGTCTCGTTGTCGCAGAAGAGCAGGCGGGCGTCGTCGCGGTCGCAGCGGAGCTGGCGCTCGCCGAGGCGGTAGTGCTCGGAGACGATGCGGTGGCCGACGCGGCGCATGGTCGGCCGCGGGGTGCGGCGCCCGCGATTATTCCAGCGGTTCCGGAACCAGAGCGTCGGCAGGATCACGAGGGGCGCCGGGTCGGGACCGCGGTTGGTCGCGGTGATCCGGATGAGCAGGTCCTCGGGCCCGGCCTTCGCGTATTCGACCTCGACGTCGAAGTAGCGGTCCTCGTCGAAGACGCCCGTGTGCAGGAGCTCGTACTCGGGCTCGAGGCGCGAGCGGCGCGCGTTCGTGCCGACGATGTCGCCGTAGGGATAGGGCGCCTGCGGGTACTTGTAGAGGTACCGCATGTACGAGTGCGTCGGCGTCGAATCCAGGTAGTAGTAGAGTTCCTTGACGTCCTCGCCGTGGTTGCCCTCGGCGTTGGTGAGCCCGAAGAGGCGCTCCTTCAGGATCGGGTCGACGCCGTTGTGGAGCGCGAGGGCGAAGCAGAGGAACTGCCGGTCGTCGCAGATGCCCGCGAGGCCGTCCTCGCCGCGAACGTAGGCGCGGGAGCGGGCATGGTCGTGGGGGAAGGAGTCCCAGGCGTTGCCGTCGGCGCTGAGGTCCTCGCGCACCGTGCCCCACTGGCGCTCGCTCACGTAGGGCCCCCAGCGACGCCAGCGGACGCGGCCCGCATCCGCTTCGGCCAGCCGCTCGTGCTCCCTGCTCATGCGGCGGCGATTAGACCACGCTCAGCGCTGCTCCCGGCGGACGATCCACGCGGCGACGCGCTCGGTGCCCTTCTTCAGGTGACGCCGGTAGGTGCTGAAGGGCACGCCGACCCGTTCGGCGGCGGCCTCGCGCGTGGGGGCCGGGCGCACGTAGGCCGCGTGGAGCGCGCGGAGGAGCTTGCGGTCCTTCGGGTGGCCGTCGAGGCTCTCGAGCGCCGCGTCGAGGAGCGCCTTCACGGAGGGGAAGGCGCCGGTCTGGATGCAGGCCGTGCTCGCGAGCTGCGTGACCTCGAGCTCATCCTCGCGGTTGTAGAGGCGGAGCGCCGCGCGCACCGCGGCTTCGATGGCTCCCGGCGGTAGGCCCGCGGGCACGGGACGTCCGTCGGGGCTCTCCTCACCGAGCACGCGATCGAGCAGGGCCTCGGACCAGCCCCGCCGCGGCACGGAGCGGAGGTCCGCGACGAAGCCCAGCGCCGGTCCCGTCATGGCCAGCTCGACGGGCAGCTCGGCGACCACGCCGTGGGCGGCGGCGAAGCGCCGAAACCCGGCGCTGCACAGGATCGTGGCGAAGGCCACGTCGGGGGTCCGGATGGTCGCGTAAAGGGACCAATGGTGGCGGAGCTTCAGGAGCGGGGAGATGGCCGGGTCCGTGAAGATCTGCGTCGAGAGCACCACGCGCTTGCCAGGCTCGAGGCCGCCCTGGGCGTCGACCCAGTCCGCGACGGTGGCGAGCGAGGGATCGGCGGTGCGGTCCTCGGCCTCGAAGGCGTCGAGCGTGGTGTGCAGGGTGACGAGCCGCGCGACGCCGCGATGGTCGCGAAAGACGCGCACGTCCTCCGGGCGACGCGCCAGCCAATGCGCGAGGATCTGCGCGCCCGGATTGTCGGGGTAAAGCGCGCGGGCCCGGTCGACGAGCGCGGCGTGCTCGTCCGGCGGGGGCACGTCGACCCAGCCCGTCCCGAGCTGGTCGAAGTCCATCGCCTCGTGGAGGCGCGGGTCCGGACGAAAGAGGTAGAGGAAGTCGAAGAAGGCCTCGAGGGCCGCCGGCTCGGGCCCCTCGATGCGGTCGAGGAGCACGCGGCCGAGGCGCCGGTGAAGCGCGCCATAGCCCTCCCGGTCACGCCAGCGGAAGTCCGCGTCGATGACGTCCCGGGCGAGCGCATGCGGCACGAGCCCCCGCGCCGAGCCCGTCACGAAGGGCAGCGCCCGAAGCCAGTCGAAGAGCGCGGAGACGTCCCCGCCCACCACGTCGCGGAGGAGCGTCTCGTCCGTGAAGCGCGCGTGCGCCGTCAGCCTCAGCGCCGCCCGATGCGCCTCACTCGGCACCGACGCGACGAAGCGATCCATGAGCGCCGAGAGGAGCCGCGGGCTCTCCTCGAGGCGGGCGCTCCCCGCGTCCCGGGCCACCTCCGCGGCGAGCGTGAGGGCCAAGGGATGCCCGCGGGTGAGCGCGACGAGGGCCTCGCGGCGGTCCTCGGGGACGTCTTCCGTGGCGAGGAAGCGGGCGGCGGACTCGTCGTCGAGGTTGGCAAGGGGCAGCTCGAGGAGCAGCTCGCGAAAGCCGGGGTCGGTCCGCCAGGTCACGCCCGGCGCGCGCCGGGACGCGAAGACCACCACGCTCTCGGCCGGCAGGGCCGGAAGGAAGGCCTCGCGCATCCAGGCCTCGCAGGACGCGCCGTGCTCCCAGGTGTCGAAGAAGAGCACGACGCGCGGTGCGTCGAGGAGGTGCTCGGCGAGCCCCTCCGCCCGGACCCCGAAGGCCGTAGCGAGCTCCGCCTCGATGCCCTCCGGCGAGCCCTCGACGAGCTGCAGGTCGACGGTCGCCGCCGCGAGGCCCCGCGCTCGGGCGAGCTCCACCCAGCGGCGGACGAGCGTGCTCTTCCCGACGCCGCCGACGCCGTGCACCCAGAGCAGGCGTGGCTCGGGTGCCCCGAGCACGGCTTCGAAGCGCGCGACCTCCGCGCCGCGACCCACGAGGCCCCGGGCGCGGGCCGCACGCAGGCGCCCGCCGAGCGTCGCTCCCTTCCCCCGGCCGTCCACGGATCGTCGAATAGCACCGATGGATCACCCGGAAAACGCCGATCTGAGCCCGAGTTGAGCAGGAACTGGGCTTGGAAATGAGCATCGCTCGCGGAGAACGTCGGGATGCCCTGGAGGAGGGACCCATGACCGAGATCCACGAAGGACCGCCGCTCGCAGACTTCACCGACGACCAGCTCCCGCTGCAGTGCGTCTATCGCCGGGAGCGCGAGCGACCGGACGCCCCGTACCTGACGCAGCCCATCGGGGGCGGCGCCGTGGACGTCTACACCTTCGGCCGAACCGTCGGCGAAGCGCGGCGTCTCGCGGCCTACCTGCGCTCGCTCGAGCTGCCGGCGGGGAGCCGCATCGCGCTGGTCACGAAGAACTGCGCGCACCACTTCATCTGGGACCTCGCCATCTGGATGGCAGGGCACGTCTCGGTGTCGATCTACCCGACCGTCGCGGCGGAAACGCTCCAGTACGTGCTCGAGCACTCGGAGGCGAAGCTCCTCTTCGTCGGCAAGCTCGACGTCTGGGACGAGATGGCCTCCGGCGTGCCCGAGGGGCTTCCGCTCGTGCGCTGCGCCCTGAGCCCGGAGCTCGACGCGCAGTCCTACGAGGCGCTGGTCGAGGCGCACGCGCCCATCGCGGACGACCCGGTCCGCGACGCCGACGACGTCGTGCTGCTCTGCTACACGTCGGGCAGCACGGGGAAGCCCAAGGGGGCGATGATCACCGCGCGCGCGTCCATCGCCGGCGGCTCCACCATGGGCGCCCGGCTCGGGATGGGGCCCGAGGACCGGCTGATCTCCTACCTCCCGCTCGCGCACGCCTTCGAGCGGGGGCTCCTCGAGATCCCGAGCTTCCAGCACGGCTTCCAGGTCTTCTTCGCCGAGTCCCTCGACACCTTCATCGAGGACGTCCAGAGGGCGAAGCCCACGGTGTTCCAGTCGGTGCCGCGGCTCTGGATCAAGTTCAAGCTGGCCATCGAGGCGAAGATGCCGCCGGCGCGCCTGGCGCGGCTTCTGAAGATGCCGCTCGTCGGGGGGCTCGTGCGCGGGAAGATCCTCCGCGGGCTGGGGCTCGAGAAGGTGCGCGTCGCCGGCTCGGGCACGGCGCCGATCCCCGGCGAGGTGCTCGAGTTCTACGACCGCCTCGGGCTCACAATGGTCGAGGGCTACGCGATGACCGAGAACTGGTGCGCGGCGACGCTCGGCACGCCGGGAAGGCACCGCGTGGGCACGGTCGGGGAGCCCGTGGCGGGTACTCGCTTCCGCATCTCGGCGAGCGGCGAGATCGAGATGCAGAGCCCCGGCATGATGAACGGCTACTTCAAGCAGCCGGAGGTGACGGCGGCGACCTTCACGGAGGACGGATGGCTCAAGACCGGCGACCGGGGCGCCTTCGACGACGCAGGGTCCCTGCGGATCACCGGCCGCGTGAAGGAGCTCTTCAAGACCTCGAAGGGCAAGTACGTGGCGCCGGCGCCCATCGAGAACCTGCTGAACACGAGCCCCGGCGTGGAGCTCTCCTGCGTGATGGGCCGTGGCCTCACCCAGCCCATCGCAGTCGTGCAGCTCGACGAGGCGACGCGCGAGGCCTTCGCGAGCGACCCGGGGCGGGTCGAGGCGCAGATGGAGGACGTGCGCGAGGCCGTGAACGCCCAGCTCGAGAAGCACGAGCGCCTGGACCGGGTGATCGTCAGCGCGGGCGAGTGGACCATCGCGAGCGGCCTCCTCACGCCGACCATGAAGATCCGCCGGGCGGCCATCGAGGAACGCCACGCGGACCTGCTGAACGCCGCCGCGCTGGCGCCCGAAGGCGTGCAGGCACGGGCCTGAGCGCGCCGGGCGCAACGCCTACCGGCTCGCTGACCGCGTGGTATGCTCGCGCCGTGCGAAACGCAGTTCTCTTCGCCCTCGCCGCCTCCCTTTTCGTCGCCTGTGGCGACACGGAGGCGGCGCCCGCGGGGCCCCGGGGTGGTGACGCCGGCGTGCCGTCCTGCGTGCCTTCGGAGCAGGCCTGGACCGAGGGGGTCCAAGCGCTCGTGGCCGAGCGCTGCGGCACGTGCCACGGGGAGAGCCCGACCTTCGGCGCGCCCTTCCCGCTCATCGAGTACGCCGCGCTGATCGACGGCGTGGACGGGGCGCGCATCGTCGACCGCATGCACGTGCGGGTCGGCGAGGGGAGCATGCCGCCGGCGGGCGTCGAGTGGCCGACGGTCGCGCAGCGCGAGACCATCGTCGACTGGGCGAGCTGCGGCACGGGCACCGTCACGGTCGGCGAGGGCGCGACGCGCCCGCCCTTCAGCTCCCCCGGCGAGCCGCCCGTCGGGCTCGAGACCATCGACCTGCTCGCCGACAACTTCGAGCTCGGTCCCCGGGAGGTCGATCGCTACGTCGACATCGACTTCCCGAACCTGACCGACGAGGACGTGTTCATCCGGCGCTTCGAGCCGGTGGTCGACGACGTGCGCGTCGTGCACCACTTCACGATCCGCCGCGGCGACCCGCGGCTCGGGGACGCGGGCATGGAGTACCTCTACGCCTGGGCGCCGGGGACCGGTGCCTTCGAGTTCCCCGAGGGCGGCACGCGGCTCTCCCCCGGCGACAACCTCCGGCTGCAGATCCACTACAACAATGGGGGCGCCTTCGAGGACGTGTCCGATTCGAGCGGCGTGCGCCTCTACGTCGACGCGCCCGGCGGCACCGAGCACCTGATGGTCGATCCGGGGCCCGGGGCCTTCGGCTTCAGCATCCCGGCGCGCTCGGAGGAGACCATCGAGGAGACCTGCGTGGTGCGCGAGGACGTCACGATCCTCGCGGCGGCGCCGCACATGCACGAGATCGGACGGAGCTTCCAGGTGCTCGTCGACGGCGAGGAGCAGCTCGCCCTCGATGCCTGGGATTTCGACTCGCAGATCTTCTACGACATGCCCCTCGAGCTGCGGGCCGGGCAGGAGCTCACCATCCGCTGCACCTTCCGGAACGACGAGTCCTTCAACGTGATGGCGGGCCCGCGGACGCAAGACGAGATGTGCTACCTGTTCACGTACGTCTTCCCGGCCGTCGAGGACTTCTGCGGGCCCGAAGGGCAGACCGAGCTCGAGTACGAGCCGGGCGTCTGCATCGCGGATCCGCGCGCCGCCGAGACCGTGTACGCCACGGCGACGGACACGGCTCCGGAGTGGGACGCCGAGGGGGTCCTCCCGGACTTCCACCGGAGCGCGACGCGCCTCGTGCTCGAGACGGACTTCCCGGCGATCACGACCGTGGCCGAGGTGACCTTCGCGGGGCAGCTGCGGCACACGGGCGGCGACGTGGAGCTCGATGGCGCGGTGCATCTGATCGCGCCCCTCGACGGGCTCGAGGAGGGCCTCCAGCTGCCCTTCACCGCGGCCGGCGGCCTCACGGAGAGCGCGGGACCGAGCACCTTCGCGCAGACGTGCCCGGCGCCCGGCGAGTCGCCCTACACGGTAGGCACGGTGGACGGGGTGCCGGCCGTGTCCTTCGAGTTCACGGAGGGCGACCCCGTGGACATCACGGCGTGGGTCTTCTTCGACTGACGTGAGGGCGGCGAGTTCGGTGCTCCCTTTCGGAGCGCGGCGCCCGGGCCCCGCGGCACCGTGAGGGCATGCTGAGCCACCCGATCGAGAGCCCCGCCGCCCGCTGGGACGCGGTGCGAACGCGCGACGACGCCGCCGACGGGCGCTTCGTCTACGCCGTCCGGACGACCGGCGTCTTCTGCCACCCCTCCTGCGGCGCGCGCACGCCGAACC
>JBCDGX010000178.1:0-9714 GCA_038750805.1 Myxococcota bacterium | reverse complement strand
TTTCAGATGTGCGTTAGATAATGTCAAAGTCCGTCGTCTTGAGGATGCGGCCGCCGCCGCCCGGCCCCTCGCCCTCCTCATCATGCCGGTCTCCGACTCGAACACCACCGCGCTCGCGCCCCTGGCCTGGCTCGCGCCGATCGAGCGGGAGGAGATCGCCCTGGCCGCGCAGCTCGAGGGCGACGCCCAGCGCCTCGAGGTGGTCCGCTCGGCCATCGACCTGCACGCCGCCGGGGCCGCGGGCAAGGCCGCCTGGTCCCTCCGCCACGTGGCCGACGCGGCGGAAGGGGACGCAGTACGCTGGCTCGCGACGACCTTCCGGGCGCGCGCCGCGCTCCGCGCCGGACTGAAGGACGACGCCCGCGAGGCCCTCGCCGTAGCCGAAGCGCGGGCCGCTGGCCTCGGTCCCCGCGTGCGCCTCCACGCGGCCGTGCTCGCCGCGCACGCGGCGGTCAGCCTGGGGGATCACGAGGCGGCGTCGGCGGCCGCCCGGCGCGCCTCCAAGCTCGCCGCGCCGGGGCTCTCCATCACGCTGCTCGGCTCCCTGGACCTCGCGCGGGCGCGGCTGGCGAACGCCGAGGGCCGCGTCGAGGGCGCGCTCGCCATGGCGCAGCACGCCCTCGCGCGCGATCCCCAGCCGGCGCTTCTCTTCCTCGCGGCGCGCGCGCTCCCGAGCCGGGGCGTCGAGGCGGCGCTCGGTCTGCTGGCCATGGCCGCCGAAGCCGGGAGCTGGCAGCGACCGGCCTTCGAGCATCGCCTCTTCGCGGATCTCGTGGAAGCGGAGACCTCGGTGAGCGACCTGGCGCGCTTTCTCCGCGCCCGGAACGCACCGGCGAGCCCCGAGCAGCTCCGGGCCCTCGACGCGCTCGCGGAAGCCCGGCCCGGCGCCTTCGCGCCGGCCGTGGCGCGAGCCGAGCTGCTCGCCGCCCTCGACCGCCTCCCGGAGGCGCGCGACGTGGTGGCGAGCATCGGGGAGGAGAGCGTCCCCATGGAGGTCGCGGCGCGCTTGCGGAGCCTCGGCGCGGCCTCTGCCAGCGAGGGCGACGCGCGCCGCGGGGCCGCGCTCGCCGGCGAGCTCGGTCATTTCCCCTTCCCGGAGCTTCTCTCCTTCCTCGCCGCCGGCCGCTTCACGGGCACGCTCCGCCTCGAGAGCCCGGACGCCGTCTCCGCACGGGTGACGCTGCACGAGGGCGCGATCACCGGCGGCGATCGCGACGGCGACGCCCCCTTCGCCCGGGCGCTCGGTGCGCTCGGCTGGGAGGCCGCCGCCACGCGGAAGGCCCCCTCGGCCGTGCTCCTTCGCGAGGCACTCGCCGCCGGTGTCGATCGCGCCGCGGCGGCGGAGGCGCTCCGCAAGCACGTCGTGCGGGCGCTGACGCCGCTCATGGCGTGGGGCGGGGGCCGCTTCGCCTTCGAGCCCTCCGGCAGCGGGGGCGGTGCGCCGGCGATCCGCATCGAGGCCCAGCACGTGCTCCTCGAGGCCGCCCGGCGCGAGGACGAAGGCCACACCCCGGGAGGTCAGAGTGGTTGAGGGCATGAGGCTCGGAGAGCTCTTGCGTGCGGCATCCCTGAGCGGTGCCTCCGTCGCCTACACGGTGAGCGGCCCGGGCGTGCGCGGCCGCGTCGCGCTGCGTACCGGAAAGGTCGTCGAGGCGAACGCCACCATCGAGGGGAGCCCGGCGCTGAACGGGCGCCCGGCCCTCGACGCCCTCCTCGCGCGGAGCGCCGAGCTCACCGTCGAGCCCGCGCCCGTCCGGACCTCGCGCCCGCCGGCCAAGCCCCCGAAGACGGTGCCCCCGCCGCCTCCGCCCCCGACCTCGGCCGCCTCGTCGGCCCCAGCCAAGAAGGAGCCTCCCTCCGTGAGCACGAACGCGAATCCTTTCCAGGAGATCTCCGAGCAGATGCGGTCCTCCGCCCCCGGCTCCGTCGCCGCGGGCATCTTCAGCATCGAAGACGGCCTCATGCTCGGCGTCCACTCGTCGGTGCCAGACACCAACGTCGACGCCATGAGCGGCAGCCACGTCCGCATCGTCGATCAAATCATGAAGTTCGCGGAGCTCCTCCCCGAGCGCATCCGCGGCAAGCTCCACTCCGTCGTGCTCGAGCTCGAGGAGACGAGCTTCTTCATGACCATGGACGACGACCACCGCGTCGCGATCATGCTGGCGGGCGACCACGTGAAGGGGAACCTCGGCTACATCCGCCTCGTCGCGAAGCGACAGGTGAAGAAGACCATCGCGGTGCTCGACGGGATCTGATCACCATGGCGCAAACGAACCTCTCGCAGGTCCTCGACCGCATTCGCGCAGACATCGACAACTGCTACTTCACCGTCTGCTTCGAGATGGAGAGCGGCCTCCCCCTCGGCATGTCGACGCTCGAGTTCCGCGACGAGGCGGAGAACATTGGAGCGGCCTTCGGGCAGATCCTCGACATCATCACGCGCGGGCAGCGCCACGGGCGCAACAAGCACATCCGCGAGGAGCTCCACACCTTCCGGGAGATCATCCTGGAGACGAGTGAGTCGACCTTCGTCATCCTCGTGCCCGAGCTCGGCGAGCAGATGGCCGTCGGCATCGGAATGCCGAAGGAGGTGAAGCTCGGCTACGCGCGCGTCGCCATCAACAAGCACCGGCAGGCGCTCGTCGAGTCCATCAGGGCCATCGGCTGAGCCCGCCGGCGTCAGCCGAGGAGCGGGCTGGCCGCCGGCTCGGGCCGGAACGCCGCCAGGATGTCCGCCTCGTCGCGGGCGGCCCGGAGCCGCTCGCGGAGCTGCCCCTCCTGCATCAGGCGCGCGAGCCCGCTCAGGAGCTCGAGGTGCTCGTTCCGCGCCTCCGGCGGACCGGCGGTCACGAAGAACACGTCGAGGGGCTCCTCGTCCTTCTCGCCGTAGGCGATGGGCTTCTCGAGCGTGAGCACGGCGAGGACCGTGCGGTCGAGTTGTTCGAGCGTCGCGTGCGGTAGCCCGACGCCGTGCCCGACGGAGGTGTTCTGGCTCCGCTCGCGCTTCCAGAGCGCCGCCTCGATGGCGCTCGGCTCGACGTTCACCACCTCGGAGAGCTTCAGCGCGGCGTGCGCGAAGAGCCGCGTCTTGTCCGAGACCGGGAGACGCGCCGCGACCAGGCGCGGATCGAGGAGCTCCTCCACGGAGATCGTCGCGCGCGGCGCGGGCGCCCGCGGGGGCGGCAGGGTCTCGTGGGTCTTCCGCCGCGGCGTCTTCAGGCGGAGCACGGAGCAGGCGGCGCCCCGGGTGATCTGCTCGACCTCGTTGCCGAAGAGCTTCTCGCGGAGGTTGATGCCGCGCCGGTCGCCCATGATGACGAGGTCGTAGGCGACGCTCAGCGGGATGATCTCGTCGGACTCGTCCGGGCCGCTCACGGTCAGGAGCTCGGGTTCGGTCTCGCAGAGGTCGCCGAGCTCCGCGAGGTAGCCGAGCACGCCGTCCTTCGTGACCTGGCTCGCGGACTCGCCGATGAAGCGCGCGAAGGTCATGCGCGCCCCGAGCGTCGTGGCGAGGTGGTCCGCCGTCGTGGCGACGAGCACGTCGTGGGGCCCGGGATCGGGCAGGACGAGGATCTCCCGCGTGTAGCGGATCCCGACGTCCTTCACGAAGGCGAGGTTGCAATCGAGGTGGTTCGCGAGCCAGCCGAGGGGGTTGAAAAAGGTGACCCCCTTCGCCTCCTCGCCATGCCACTCCATCACGAGCCACTGGCAGTGCACGCGGCTCGTGACCTCGTGAATGGTCCGCACCACGTCGTGGGTGACGACGGGCTCGAAGCTCAGGTCGAAGCCGCGCTCATCGGCGATGGCTCCGACGCGCCGGCGGAGCGAACGGGCCCGCGGGGACTCCTCGATGGACTCGAGGTCGGTCTGGTCCGGGACCCCGGTGACCAGCAGAACCTCGACCTTGCCGCCATGGGCCAGCGCGCCGCCCATCTCGACGAGGGCCTCGGGCGAGCGCTCCTCGCCGAGGAGCGCGACGACCACGGCGGCCTCGCCCAGCGCCGTGCGCAGGTCGTCTTCCGGCGGCGGCTGCGTGAAGAGCTCCTTGCGGGGACCGAGGCGCCCGAGGAGACCGACGCGCGCCGTCCGTCGCCGGCCGTAGGCGAAGAAGACCGCCGCCCCGAGAAAGACCATCACGGCCATGGCGGCCAGCGCGAGCAGCCCGAGCTGCACGAGGAGCGCCACGCCGCCGAGGGTCCCGAGGAGCTGCATCCACGGGTACCAGGGCGTCTTGAAGGAGGGCTTGTACCACTGGGTATCCGTCTCCCGGAGGAGCACCACCGTGAGGTTCACGCCAACGAAGGCGACGATCATGAAGCTGCCCGCGAGCTTCGCGATCTTGGCGACGTCGAAGAGCACGAGCGCCGCGGCCATGATCAGCGCCGTCACGGCGATGCTCGTGACCGGCGTCAGGAAGCGCGGCTGCACCCAGCTGAAGGCCCCGGGGAGGAGCTGGTCCCGGGCCATGGCGAAGGGAAAGCGCGAGCTCGCCAGAAGCCCGGCGTTCGCCATGCTGGTCATGGTGATCACCCCGAGCACGGCGAAGGCCGCGGCCAGCGTCGGGCCGAACACGGCCTCGGCCAGCGTGTGGATGGGGCGCAGGTCGCTCTGGAGCGCCTCCAGGGGCACGCGGCCGACGAGCACGAGGGTCACGCCCGTGTAGACGAGGCTCACGAGCCCGAGCGAATAGAGGATGCCCCGCGGCAGGTTGCGGTCCGGGTTCTCGACCTCTTCGGCCACGGCGGCGACCTTGGTCACGCCGGCGTAGGAGATGAAGACGAAGGCCACGGCGCCGAGGAAGCCCTCGCCGCCCGCGGGGAAGAGCGGCCGGAAGGCCCGCGCCTCCACCGCCGGCGCGCCGACGAGGGAGAGCCCCGTCAGCGCCACGAGCGCGATGGCGACGACGCCGACCTGCACGCGCCCGACCTTCTTCACGCCCATCACGTTCAGCAGCACGACGAGCGCGAGAAGCGCGAGGGCCGTGGGCGTGAGCGGCAGGTCGACGAGCACCGCGAGGTAGGCCCCGAAGCCCACGAGCGCGAAGGCGCTCTTCAGGAGGAGCGAGAGCCAGAGCCCGAGCCCGGCGATGGTGCCGGCGAGGGGCCCGAAGGCCCGGTCGATGTAGACGTAGGTTCCCCCGCTCGTCGGCATGGCCGTGGCGAGCTCGGCCTTCGAGAGCGCCGCCGGGAGCACCAGCACCGCGGCGGCCGCGTAGGCCAGGAAGATCGAGGGGCCCGTCAGCGCCGAAGCGAGGCCGGGAAGCACGAAGAGCCCGCTCCCGAGCATCGCGCCGATGGAAATCGCGATGACCGAGGTGAGCCCGAGGCGGCGTTCGAGCTTCTTCACGTGCCTCGCCCGGCCATGGCGAGGCCCACGAGCGCGAGGGTCTCGCGGAGGGCGTCGCCGTCGACGTTCGTGGCCACGTAGGACGCGAGGGCGGGCTCGGCTGCGGCGAAGCGTCCCGCCACGTCCGGCCCGCTCGCCGCGTCGAGGTCGGCGAAGCTCACGGGCGTCAGCGCGGGCACGCCACGGTGCGCGCGAAAGCAGGCCGCGAGCGTCCCGCAATGGAAGGCCGCGTGGATCACGGCCTCGCCGCTGCCGAGGGCCCCGGTCCGCCCGGAGAGGTAGCGGCTCACGGCGGGCTGGCTCTCGACGAGCTCGCCCACGGCGACCTGGGCGTAGGTCGGATCGGCGAGACGCTCGGAGATCTCGCCGACGACGCGGGCGACGGTCGCTTCGGGAACGGCACTCATGCGTTCAGGCTCTTCTAGCGCAGAGTACCAGGCTGGTACCCCGGGCCGGACTCCGGAGCATGCCCCTTCCCGGCGCGGGCTCGGGGAGCTAAAGCGGCGCCATGGGTCCCCTCGAGCTCCTCCCCGTCACCGCCGAGACGCTATGGCACGCCTTTTCGTGGGCCACGGCCTTCATCGGCGGGCTCTTCCTCGGGTCCATCGTGCTCCCGGGTTTCCGCCGCCCGGGCCAGCCGCTGAAGGACGGGACGCGCCTCGACTACAAGCTGAGCGGGCTCGTCCTCTTCTTCGCGACGCACGTGGTCATCGCGCTCGGGACCTGGCTCGGGGATTGGTCGCTGACCCCGCTCCTGACCCACTTCTGGTCGCTCTTCATCGTGATCAACGGCTACGCCCTGGCGATCACCGCGTACCTCTACGTGAGCGGGCACGCGCGGGCGAAGCGGGCGAAGAAGGAGGTCGAGCGGCACAGCTCGCTCCCGCCGCTCCTCAACGATCTCTGGATGGGCGTGGAGCTCAACCCGCGGCGCCTGAGCGTCGACCTGAAGATGTTCATGTACCACCCGAGCCTCATCGGGCTCGCGGTCATGAACGCGGCTTTCGCCTACGCGCAGCACGAGATTTACGGCGCCATCACGCCGGAGATGTGGCTCTACCAGGCCTTCACCTGGAGCTACCTCTTCACCCACTACGTGAAGGAGCATTTCATGCTCACCACGTGGGACATCATCGCGGAGCCCTTCGGCTTCATGCTGGTGTGGGGGGACCTGGTCTACGTGCCCTTCCTCTACAGCATGGTGGGCTGGTGGGTGCTCCCGCACGGCTGGAGCCAGGAGGCCGGCGAATGGGTGCACGCGGGCTTCCCCCTCTGGGGCCTCGCGCTGCTCGTGGCCTTCCACGTGCTGAGCCATTGGGTCTTCCGCGGGAGCAACTGGCAGAAGGACCGCTTCAAGCAGGACCCCACCATCAAGATCTGGGGCAAGCCCGCAGAGACCATCGGCGGGAAGCTCCTCGTCAGCGGCTGGTGGGGCATCGGCCGGAAGATCAACTACACGGGCGAGATCGGCGTGTACTTCTCCTTCGCCCTCTGCGCTGGGTTCAGCTCGCCCTACCCCTACATCCTGCCGCTCAAGCTGGTGGTGCTGCTCACCCAGCGGGCGGGACGCGACGACGCGCGCTGCCGCAAGAAGTACGGCGAGCTCTGGGAGGCGTACTGCCGGCGCGCCAGGTTCCGCATCTTCCCCTTCGTCTATTGAGATGGACGCGCCGCTCCTCGAGGTTCGTGGGCTCGACGTGGCGGCGCCGGACGGGACGCCGCTCCTCGCGGGCGTGTCGCTCACGCTCGAGGCCGGCGAAGAGCGCCTGCTCGTGGGGCCGAGCGGCCTCGGAAAGAGCACCCTGCTCCGGACGCTCGCGGGGCTGCACGCGCCCCCGGGCGAGGCCGTCCGCCTTCGGGGCCGCACGCTCCGCGCGCACGGGGCGGCGCGCTGGCGCCGGCAGCTGACCTACGCGCACCAGAAGCCCACGCTCGGGCCGGAGACCGTGCTCGCAGCGCTGGCGCGGCCTTTCGCCTATGCGGCGGCCGGCGCGCCCTTCGATGGGGCCGCGGCGAAGGCGGCCCTCGAGGCCCTCGGGCTTCCCGGGGACGTCGGCGGACGCGCCGCCAGCTCGCTGAGCGTCGGGGAGCAGCAGCGCGTCCACGTGCTCCGCGCACTGCTCGTGGCCGAGGCCGTCGCGCTCCTCGACGAGCCCGATGCCTCCCTCGACGCCGCGACCGCGGAGCGCCTCGACGCCTACCTCGCGCGTCGGCGCGACGCCGGCCTCGCGGTCCTCCGCATCTCCCATCGACCGCCCGCGGGCGCCGGGACCTTCGACCTCGAGCCCTTCCGGGCGCCCGGCCGCGCGAACCCTGCCGAGGGGGCCGCGACGTGAACGCTGCGCCTCCGCTCTCGAGCCTGGACCTCGCGCTCGCCGCGACCCTCGTCCTCGTCGCCGGAGCGCTCAGCCTCGCGCTCCGCCTCGGCCTCGTGCGCTCCCTCGCCGTGGCGGCGCTGCGCATGGCGACGCAGCTCGCGCTGATCGGCTTCGTGCTCGAGTGGATCTTCGCGCGGACCGAGCTCGTCTTCACGGCCCTCGCGGGGCTCTTCATGGTCGGCGTGGCGAGCCGCGCGGCGTTGAAGCGCGCGGGCTGGACCCTCGAGGGCGCGGCCCCGGGCGCCTTCGGCACCCTCGCGCTCACGGCCGGGAGCACGGCCGTGCTGGCGAGCGCGGTCATCGTCGGCGCCGAGCCCTGGCATCGCGCGCAGGTGCTCATCCCGATCCTCGGCATGCTGCTCGGGAACGGCCTGACGGGCATGAGCCTCAGCCTCGACAGCCTCCTCGAGAGCTTCCACGAGGAGAAGGACCGGGTGGAGGCGGAGCTCGCGCTCGGCGCGGGTCGTTGGGAGGCGGCGCGGGCGCCGCTTCGGCGCGCGATTCGCCGCGGGCTCACGCCGATCATCAACGCGATGACCGTCGCGGGCCTCGTCAGCCTCCCGGGCATGATGACGGGCCAGATCCTGGCGGGCGCGCCGCCGCTCGAGGCCGTGCGCTACCAGGTCCTGATCTTCTTCCTCATCGCCGGCGTGACCGCCGTCGGCTGCGTGCTCCTCGGGGCCTACGCCGTCACGCGGCTCATCGACGCGGACCTACGCATCCGGAGCGACCGCCTCGCGGCCCGGCGCGAGCCCTGAGCGCGCCTGAAGTACAGGGCAGGGGCAAGGGCAAGGGCAGGGGCACGGGAGCAGGCGCTTGAGGCGCGCCTGCTAGAGCTGCACGTCCTGCGTCTCGGGATGGCGCTGGAACATCGCGAGGGCGAAAGGACAGGTCGCCGTGACCTTGGTGCCCGTCTCCCGGGCCCAGGCGACCATCGCGTCGAAGAGGCGCTTGCCGGCGCCCCGACCACGAAGGGACTCGTCGGTCTCCGTGTGGTCGACGATGACCATGTCCGGCGTCGCGCGGGAGAAGGTCATCTCGCCCTTCTGGGTGCCCTCCACGAGGAGCACGAAGCGGCCGCGCGTCTCCCCGTCCTCGAACCGAACCTCGAAGCTCTCGTCGCTCATGCCCGTCCAGACGCGCGGCGGGCGCGGGCGTTTCGCCGGGGCCGACGCCGCTAGCCCGCCGCGGCGGCGTGCCTGCGGAGAAGATCCACAACCTGCTGGATGTCAGTTCATGGCCGGGCGGCGGCGCCGGCGCGGGGGCCTGCGTGTCGGCGTTCGGGGGCCGATCCACGGGTGGTAGGGCGCCTTGTCCTTGCAGCGCGGGAGGTCGTCCCGGGGGCAGTAGATGCGCAGGTGGAAGTGCGAGACGTGCGTGCCGAAGCGCGCCCATCGCCCGCGCCCCGTCCGCTGCGGCCCGACGACGGCCTCGGCCCGGGACCGAAGCCATGCCGGCGCCCCCACGCGCTCGGCCTCCCGGAGGAGCGCCTCCTTCAGCGGCCGAATGACCATGAGGTATTGCACCGGCGTCACGTCCTGGCCGAGGAGCGCGGCGATGAGAGCCCAGTTCCGGCGGACGTCGAAGCGCACGGCGTTGCCCTCCCGGTCCTCGGCCAAGCCCTCGCCATCGAGCTCGATGAAGCGCGGGACGGCCAGGGGCGTGCCCTCCGCATCCGTCAGGTAGAAGCCGAGGTCCGCGTCGAGGCCCGTGCGGTGGGAGCGGTGCGGGCGAAGCCGGTCGCCCCGAGGCCCGGCCAGGTCGCCCACCAGCAACCCCGGCCCGCCGTGCGCTTCCCCGACCTGCGTCGCCGCCCAGCGCACGAGGTCCACGAGCTCGAGGGTTCCGTGAGCCCTCCGGGGGCTCCGGACGCGCAGATGAGGCCCACTCGCGAGGCGCGCCGGCGACGCGAGCCAACCACGGTTCGTGGCCCCGACGGCCCGCGACCGGGTCCGTCCCCGTTCCGGAGGCCCGAAGCCCTCCTCGG
>JBCDGX010000177.1:0-9727 GCA_038750805.1 Myxococcota bacterium | reverse complement strand
CGAGGGTGCGGAAGCGGACCTTCTTCATCTGCGGCGTCTCGCCCTCGCGGAGCCGCATGCGGTCGTCGTCGACCATGATCCACTGGCCTTCGCGCTCGACCACCGGGCGCTCCTTCGCGAAGTAGAGCGGCACCACGGGGATCTGGTCGACCATGATGTAGAGCCAGATGTCGAGCTCGGTCCAGTTGGACAGCGGGAACACGCGGACGCTCTGACCCTTGATGATCTTCGCGTTGTAGAGGTTCCAGAGCTCGGGACGCTGGTTCTTCGGGTCCCACTGGTGGTGCTCGTCACGGAAGGAGTAGATGCGCTCCTTGGCGCGGCTCTTCTCCTCGTCGCGGCGCGCGCCGCCGAAGGCGCAATCGAACCCGTAGCGCGTGAGCCCTTCCTTCAGGGCCACGGTCTTCATCAGGTTCGTGTACTTGCTCGACCCGTAGTCGAAGGGGTTCACGCCCGCCTTCACGCCGTCTTCGTTCCGGTTCTCGATGAGCCGGAGGCCGAGGTCCTTCGCGAGCTTGTCGCGGAAGGTGATCATCTCCCGGAACTTCCACGTCGTGTTGATGTGCATCAACGGGAAGGGGAGGGTGCCCGGGGCGAAGGCCTTCATGGCCAGGCGCAGCATCACCGAGCTGTCCTTGCCGATGCTGTAGAGCATGACCGGGTGGTCGAACTCGGCCGCGGCCTCGCGGATGATGTGGATGCTCTCGGCCTCGAGCGCTTTGAGGTGTTCGAGGGCGTAGGGCGGGAGCTGCCGAAGCACGGAGGCGGTCTCGCTGGTCAAAGGGGGTCCTTTTGGGTCGACGGGGAGGCCGCGGCGCGGCTCCCAGTGCTTCCCGACACTCTGGTCGGGGCGAGGGCGCGAGATTCCCGAGGTTTCCGGTGGATCGCCTCGGGAATCCCGCCCGTCTTAGGGCACGCTCGCGCGGGCGGCAACGTGCCCGAACGGCTATGACCATCGGGTGCGCGTTCTCTGGTTGCCTGTCTGCGCCGTCATGTTCGGTTGCTTCGGGATGCGGGACCGTCCCGCGGCGGCGCCGGCCCCTCCGCAGGCCGCGTCGCCCGGGCTCGGGAGCCTCGCGTCGGGCCGGGGCGTTCCCCTCGAGGAGGCCGGCGTTCGCCTCCGCTTCCCGCGCCCGCCGGTGGTCACGCGCTTTGCGCGGACCGAGGCCGATGGCGAGGTCGTCGACGTCTTCGACGCCCGCGTGGACCTCGGCGGCACGAGCTTCGGCCTCGAGCGGGTGACGCCGCGGAGCGGTCTCGCGCTCCTCCCCCGCATCGAGGCGGCGCCGGGCATCCGAAGCCAGCGCCGCTACCGAAGCTGGATCGGCACCTACGTGGACGAGGGGGTGCTGGCCATGGGCGCCGCCGCGCTGGTGCGCTCGCGCATTCACGTGGGGCGCGGCGTCCGCGTGCGCGTATGGACGAGCGTGCCGGCGGCCGAGGAGGCGCGCTACGCCGCGCCGGTCCGGGCGTTCTTCGACAGTCTCGAAGTGGCCCCGGAGCTCGCCCTCGCGCCGGCCGGGAACGGTCGCTGGGACGCGCGCTGGGCCCGGTGGCTCGAGGATCCGGCAGGCGGCGTCGTGGCCTACCTGCCGGGCGTGCCGCGCTTCGAGGAGGGCGAGGGGCCCATCGAGCGCGCGGCGCATGGCTACGTGCTCGAGGGGTCCCAGGGACGCATCGAGCTTCGTACGGCGCCGGGCGAGGCCGCAGATCTCGAAGGGTCGGTCGAGGAGCTCCGCGCGGCGGGATGGGCCGGCGAGGAGCGCTGGGACGCGCTTCAGGGACATCCCCGGCGGACCCTCGAGCTCCGCCGCGAAGCGCAGCGCCTGACCCTCGTGCAGGTGGCGGCGCCCGGGCGCGGCCTCGAGGTCCGCTTCGAGCGGCCCGTCGCGCAGAGCGAGGGCCCTCCCTCGGAGACTGCCGTCGCCGCCGAGGCGTCCTGGGCGACGCTCGTGGCGTCCCTGCGCGTCGTGCGCTTGGCCTCGGCGGACCCGGAGCCGGCCTCCCCCACCGAGTCGCCCATGGCCGCCCTCGCCGCGGACCCGGGGCCCCTCGGCAGCGCCGCCGTCGATCCTCCGCCGCCGCCCGAGCCGCCCCCCGCTGCGGCCGCTGCGGTCCGTGACGCCGGCCTCGAGGTCTTCGCGCTGCGTGGCCTCGACGTCACGCGCGGCGAGGAGGGGTCCGTGCGCTGCGCGCCGCGCTGGTCCGTCGGCGTCGCCGAGGGCGTCGTGCAGGCGGCGCCTTCTGCCGACGTGCACGCCGCCGCTGACGCTGCGGGCGCCGCGAAGCCCGACGCCGCCCCGAGCGCTGCGCCGGCGCCGGCGGGGCCCTCGTCGACGCTCGCGCTCGTGCCGCGGCGCGTGATCGCCGGCGCGGAGGTGCTCTTCGCGCGCGATCTCCAGGGACCCGTGGGCGTGCGCGTGCTCCGCGTCGAGGGGAGCCGCGCGCTGCTCGCGCTCTCCCGGCCCGTGGCGGCGCGGCCTGCGACGGGTGATGAGAGCGCGCTCCTCGAGGCCGCCGCGGCGGAGGCGCCGCTCGCGCCCCTCCTCGCCACACCCTTCGCTGCCGCGCTGGCCGGCGACTCGGCACCCACGCTGGACGCCTTCCGCGCGGCAGCCACGGCCGCGACGAACGGTGAGGACGCCGTGGTCGTCGCCTGCGCCGCGTGGAACGCCTCCTTCGACGCCGGGAGCGAGGCGCTTCGGCCCCTGGCGCAGGAGCTGGCGGGGCGCGTCCGCGACCGGGCCCCCTACGTTCGCTTCCACCACCCGGCGCTGCGCGCCCTCGTCGCGGCCCGCTGACGGCGCGTCCCGCGGCGCGGCGTGGTATCGAAGTGGGGATGGACGGAAGCGACCCCCGCGACGACCGGCTCGTCTGGATCGACCTCGAGATGACGGGCCTCGAGCCGGACCGGGATCGCATCATCGAGATCGCCGCCATCGTGACCGACGGCGAGCTCGAGACCGTCGCCGAGGGCCCGAACCTGGTCGTGCACCAGTCCGACGAGGTGCTCGCGGCCATGGACGAGTGGAACACCACCCATCACGGCGCCTCGGGGCTCACGGCGCGCGTGCGCGCCTCCACGCTCGGCGAGGAGGCGGCCGAGGCCGAGGTGCTCGCGTTCCTCCGGGCGCATTGCAACGAGCGCACGGCGCCCCTCGCGGGCAATAGCGTGCACCAGGACAAGCGCTTCCTCGCCCGCTACATGCCCGCGCTCGACGGCTTCCTCCACTACCGCATCGTCGACGTGTCGACGATCAAGGAGCTCGGACGCCGCTGGTACCCGGAGCCCTACGCCGGTCGCCCGGCGAAGAAGGGCGCCCACCGCGCCCTCGACGACATTCGCGAGAGCATCGACGAGCTCCGGTACTACCGGAAGGCGATGTTCAAGGGCTGAGCGCCGCGGGGTCGAGCCCGCGGCGCGCCCGGGGTTCAGGGGTCGAAGCGCAGCACGAGCGCGCCGCCCGTGGAGCGGTTGATCAGCGGCGTGCCGCCGATGCTGCCGTTCAGGACGCTCGAGCCGTTCGGCGCGAGGTAGCCGCTGACGACGCCGGTCACCACCGGGTCGCCCGCCGCGCCCGGCGCGATCACCGAAGAGGCTCGGGTAGCGTTCGAGACCGTCAGACTGCCCGGGACCAGTGTGGGCCGCGCGACGAGCTGGTAGGCGTTGTCGAGGAAGTAGTTGACGATGACGATGCCGCCCCCGCCGATGAAATCGCCGAGCGGGGTCTCCCAGTTCGCGGCCGTCGCGGTCGGGTTCGGGTGGCTCCGCTCCTGCTCGGCGATGATGAACACGTCCGCCGCGGCCAGCGCCGTCGTCAGCGCCGACGTGGTGTCCGAGGCGAGGCGCGTGAAGGTCGCCGTCCGCCCCTGAAGCCCGAGGCTCGCTCGGAGCGCGGCCTCGACGTTCGCCACCTCGCCCGTCGCGCTCGTGTCCGCGTACTGCGTGTAGATGACGATGCTCAGCGTTCCCGAGGTCGTCGACTGGGCCGCGGCGTTGGCCAACACCCGGTCCGCCGAGGGCTCGCGCGCGAAGTAGTCGTGGCCGATCATGTAGAGCTGCCCGGGAACGAGCCCGAGGTCCCGGCAGGTCGAGGCCACGCACGCGGCCGCGCGGCCGCAGGCCCGGCCGCAGCCGCCGCAGTTCGACGGGTTGTTCGTCGTGTTCACACACTCGGTGCCGCAGAGCGTGAAGCCGAGGGGGCAGTCCGTGCTGAGCTGGCAGCGCGAGCTCTCGCAAACCTGCCGCTCGCCGCAGGAGACGCCGCAGACGCCGCAGTTGAGCGAGTCGCTGGTCAGATCGCGGCAGAAGCCGTCGCAGTTGGTCTCGCCGGGGAGGCAGTCGAGGGTGCAGACGCCGCCGACGCAGGCCTCGTCGCCGACGCAGGCGACGCCGCAGGCGCCGCAGTTGTTCTTGGCCGTGTCGAGGTCGAAGCAGCCGCCGTCGCAGGGCGTCAGGCCCGGCGTGCAGGTGGCCTCGCAGAAGCCCGACTCGCAGACGGCGCCGGGGCCGCAATCGGTGAAGCAATCGCCGCAGGCCGTGCGGTCCGTGAGGAGGTCGAGGCACTCGCCGTCGCAGTTGAAGAGGCCCGGACGGCAGATGACGGTGCAGACGCCGGCCTCGCACGCCTCGGAGGCGCCGCAGACGTTGCCGCAGGCGCCGCAGTTGTTCGGGTCGCGATCGAGGCTCGTGCAGACGTCGCCGCAATCGGTGAACTCGCTCGGGCAAAAGGACGTGCAGACGCCCGCCCCGCAGATCTGGTTGCCGGGACAGGCGTTGTCGCAGGCGCCACAGTTGCGGAGGTCGCGGCCAGTGTCGACGCAGGTGCCGCCGCAGGCCGTGAGCGTGTCCGGGCAGTTGCCGATGCAGGCGCCGTCCATGCAGAGCTGACCCGGCGCGCAGGCCGCGTCACAGGCGCCGCAATCGCTCGGGTCCCGCAAGAGGTTGGCGCAGCGCCCGCCGCAATCGGACTCGTCGGGGCCGCAGGTCCACTCGCAGCTCCCGGCGACGCAGGTCTGGCCGGGCGCGCAGCGCGCTCCGCACATGCCGCAGTTCAGGGCGTCGTTCTGGAAGTCCCGGCACGCGCCCTCGCACTCGCCGAAGCCGGCGGGGCAGTTTTCGCCGCAGCTCCCCATGGAGCAGACGGCGCCCTCGCCGCAGACGTTGCCGCAGGCGCCGCAGTTCCGCGCGTCGAAGCGCGTGTCCACGCAGAGCGAGCCGCAGGTCGAGAGCGGCGAGCTGCACACCGAGATCACCGGTACGCCGCCATCCGTCGTCCGTGGGGCGGTATCGCCACACGCGGCGAAGAGGATCGCCAGGGCGGCGAGACGGACGAGGGACCAGAGGCGCGGCATGGGGAGGCTCCAGGGGGGGGGATCGAGGGGGGAGGGTCAGGGCTCGTAGCGGAACACGACGGGCAGGCTGCGGCCGTCCTCGAGCAGGCGCTCGGCACCGGCGGGGAGGCGGTCGAGGGTGCCCGAGGCGTTCAGCGGCGTGTAGGGAAGCGCGACGCCGGAGAGCAGCGGGTCCGCCGTCGTGAAGCCCGGGGCCAGGCGGACGGTCGCCGAGGCGAAGCTGTTCGACGGCGTGCCCGAGAGCAGCGTCGGGCGGTTGATGAAGCGCCAGCTCTGATCGCCCGAGCGGAAGGCCACGACGATGATGCCGCCGGCGTCGATGAAGTCGCGGAGCTCCGTCTCCCAGGTGGCGGCGATGGTCGCCGCGGAGGGCGACACGCCACGCTCCACCTCGGGCAGCACGAACACGTCGGTGTCGGCGGTCAGCGCCGTGGAGAGGTTCAGGTAGTTCGTCAGGCGGCGGATCGACACGGAGCGCCCGAGCCGGCTCACCGTCCGGAAGCCGTTCTCCATCACGCCGACCTCACCGATGCGCGCGCCGCCGGACACGCCGCCCGTGGTGTCGCTGAACTGCGTGAAGATCAGGATGTCGATGGTCCCGGTCTCCGGCGACTGAATCGCCGCGTTCGCGAGGAGCCGGTCCGCCGAGGCGTTCGTCTGGAAGTAGTCGTGGCCGATGCCGATGATCTGGCCGGGCACGATGGCGAGGGGCTGGCAGACCCCGGAGAGGCAGCCGGCGCCGCGCCCGCAGGGCCGCCCGCAGCCGCCGCAGTTGGCGGGGTTGTTCGTTGTGTCGACGCACTCGGCGCCGCAGAGCGTGAAGCCGATGGGGCACTCGGTGCTGAGCTGGCAGCGCGAGCTCTCGCAGATCTGCCGCTCGCCGCAGGAGACGCCGCAAACGCCGCAGTTGAGCGAGTCGCTGGTCAGATCGCGGCAGAAGCCGTCGCAGTTGGTCTCGCCGGGGAGGCAGTCGAGGGTGCAGACGCCGCCGACGCAGGCCTCGTCGCCGACGCAGGCGACCCCGCAGGCGCCGCAGTTGTTCTTGGCCGTGTCGAGGTCGAAGCAGCCGCCGTCGCAGGGCGTCAGGCCCGCGGTGCAGGTGGCCTCGCAGAAGCCCGCCTCGCAGACGGCGCCGGGTCCGCAATCGGTGAAGCAATCGCCGCAGGCCGTGCGGTTCGTGAGGAGGTCCAGGCACTCGCCGTCGCAGTTGAAGAGGCCCGGCCGGCAGATGACGGTGCAGACGCCGGCCTCGCACGCCTCGGAGGCGCCGCAGACGTTGCCGCAGGCGCCGCAGTTGGCCGGGTCGCGATCGAGGCTCGTGCAGACGTCGCCGCAATCGGCGAACTCGCTCGGGCAGAAGGACGTGCAGACGCCCGCCTCGCAGATCTGGTTGCCGGGGCAGACGGTGCCGCAGGCGCCGCAGTTGGCGAGGTCGCGGCCAGTGTCGACGCAGGTGCCGCCGCACGCCGTGAGCGTGTCCGGGCAGTTGCCGATGCAGGCGCCGTCCATGCAGAGCTGGCCCGGGGCGCAGGCCGCGTCACAGGCGCCGCAATCGGTCACGTCGCGCAACAGATTGGCGCAGCGGCCGCCGCAATCGCTCTCGTCCGGCCCGCAGGTCCACTCGCAGCTCCCGGCGACGCAGGTCTGGCCGGGGGCGCAACGCGCGTCGCAGGTGCCGCAGTTCAGGGCGTCGTTCTGGAAGTCCCGGCACGCGCCCTCGCACTCGCCGAAGCCGGCGGGGCAGTTCTCGCCGCAGCTCCCCATGGAGCAGACCGCGCCCTCGCCACAGACGTTGCCGCAGGCGCCGCAGTTCCGCGGGTCGAAGCGCGGGTCCACGCAGAGCGAGCCGCAGGTCGTCAGCGGGTCGCTGCAGACCGAGATCAACGTTCCACCATCCGTCGTCCGAGGGGAGGTGTCGCCGCAGGCAGCGAAGACGGTCGCCAGGGCGAGGAGACGGACGAGGGACCAGAGGCGCTGCATGTTCAAGCTCCAAAGAAGGGGTGCGCCGCCCGGCAAGCCGGACGACACGAACGAAACGAGTCTACACCGACGAGGCCCGGATGGTCGTCATCCGTCCGGGCCTCGTGAGGTTTTGGCACCGTCTTGGTGCCTAGCGTGAGCGTGCCTCTGTCTCGCTGACTCAGGCCGTCACGGCTCGAGGCGCCAGATGATCGGTCGGAGCGTGCCCGACTCGACGGCGAGGGCCTCGACGTCGCGGATGTTCCGCAGGGTGCCGGAGGCGCTCAGGTTGTCGTAGGGGAAGGTCGCGCCGCTGAGCAGCGGGTCGGCCGTGGTCACGCCGGTGGCGAGCTGCACCTCGTTGAGGAAGCCCATGCCGGCCTCGAGGATGCTCGTGCCCGGGTCGGCCTCGATGAGGCCCGGTCCGATGAGGAACTGGTAGGCGTCGTCGTAGGCGAGGATGACGATGCCGCCCGACGCGATGAAGTCGAGGAGCGTCGCCCGCCAGGACGAGGCGATGGTCGTGTAGGAGGGGAAGCCGCGCTCGACCTCGGGGATGACGAAGACGTCGGTGTCGGCCGTCAGGCTCGACGCGAGGAGCGAGCTCGAGGTCATGCGCGTGATGCGGACGGTGCGGCCCGGAGTGCTGCGCATGGCGTCCTCCATGTTGCCGACCTCGCCGATGCGGCCACCCGGCGAGGGCGGCGTCGCGCTCACCGTGCCCGACGTGTCGCCGAACTCGGTGTAGACGAGGATGTCGATGGCCCCGAGCTCCGGCGACTGGAGGATCGCGTTGTGGAGCACGGTGTCCGCCGAGTCGTCCCGCTCGAAGAAGTCGTGGCCGATGCCGATGATCTGGCCGGGCACGATGTCGAGCTCCTCGCAGACGCTGTCGACGCAGGCCTGGCCGCGCGGGCAGAAGCTGCCGCAGGCACCGCAGTTGGCCGGGTCGAAGCGAAGGTCCGAGCAGACGTCGCCGCAGAGCGTGAAGTCCACGGGGCACTCGGTGCTGATGGCGCAGCGGCTGTCGACGCAGATCTGCCGCTCGCCGCAGACGGCCCCGCAGAGGCCGCAGTTGGTGGCGCTGGAGGTGAGGTCGACGCAGGTGCCTCGGCAGTTGGTGAAGCCGGGGTCGCAATCGAGCTCGCAGGAGCCCATCTCGCAGGTCTCGTCGCCGAGGCAGACGCCGCTGCAGCGACCGCAGTGGTCCTCGGAGGTGTTCAGGTCGAAGCAGCCGCCGTCGCAGGCCGTGAGGCCCGGCGAGCAGCTCAGCTCGCAGACGCCGGCGTTGCAGACCTCGGCGTCACCGCAGGTGATGCCGCAGCCGCCGCAGTGGGCGCGGTCGGTGTTGAAGTCGACGCACTGGCCCTCGCAGTCGGCGAGGCCCTCGGCGCAGACGAGGGCGCAGGCGCCGCCGTTGCAGAGCTCGCCGGCGGCGCAGGTGACGCCACACTCGCCGCAGTTGAAGCGGTCGACCTCGAGGTCGGCGCAGGTGCTCCCGCAATCCTCGAGCCCGGTCGGGCAGAAGTCGTTGCAGGCACCGGCGCCGCAGACCTGGTTGCCGGCGCAGGCCGTGCCGCAGGCGCCGCAGTTGGCCGGGTCACGGAGCGTGTCGACGCAGGCGCCGCCACAGGCCGTCAGCCCGTCCGGGCAGTTCGGCGCGCAGGTGCCGCCGACGCAGACGTCGCCGGGGTCGCAGAAGATCATCCCAAAGGCAGCGGCTCGGGTGTAAAGCCCGAGGACGAGGAGGGCCGGCAGGATAAACTCGGTCCATGTGCCTGCAAGGATCACAGCCTTTTGGAAGCCGGAGGCTTGGGTGATGTCATAGCTTAGCGCTTCGGCGCCTTTCGGATAGATCTGCGCGAAGGCGTTGAAGCTTGGCGAGAAGAGATTGGCGACACCGTCCGGTATCTTGGTGAGCCCGGAGTTCCAGAAATACATCAGCAAAACCGCTGCAAAGAGGAAACGCGCCAAGGTTGTCAGCACCGGCACGGACAGCGGCTCGAGCGTGGCAAACACACGGTCCGGCAAGGCAAGTAGGGTTTGGATCATCACTTTTCTCCGATGTGCTGAATGGCGCCGCCTGCAATGAGCAAGGTAAGCGTTGCCGCCAAGTCAAATGCGTCGTTCTCTTGGTGCGCTGACGCGAGCGCCTCACCAAAGCGCTGCCCTTTTCGTAAGGCGGCCAAAAAGGCGCCGCCACCTGAGGGCAAGAGATGAGGTTCAGGGTCAAGCTCGGGTCGCAGGACCAGCACATCCTCCGCCGCCATTGTTGGCTTTGGTGCACCAGGTTCCATGTTGAACCGCCAGATTGAATAACCCGGCCAGGGCGACCGCAACAAACGTGCGGCAGGGGCCAGGCGCAAGGTGGTGTCCATCAGGCGCTCTGTTGAGAGCGACTGGAGCACGGTTG
>JBCDGX010000176.1:0-9770 GCA_038750805.1 Myxococcota bacterium | reverse complement strand
GTCGAGGCGCGCCTGCAGCCGGTAGGCGTGGCCCGCGGCGGGGAGCGGCGGGAGCGCCGCCGCTCCGCTCGGGAGGGCGTGCCCGGCGAGCGCGAGGAGCGCCGCGGTAGCGCAGAGGCGCATCGGCGCCGAGCTTGCCCCGCACGGGCCCGGGAGGAAAGCTCGCGGCCGTGAGGCGCGTGCTGCCGGACGAAGGGGCGACGGCCGCGGCGGCGGCCGAGCTCGCGGCGCTGCTCGCGCCCGGGGACCTGGTCGTGCTCTCCGGCTCCCTCGGGGCCGGCAAGACCGCCTTCGTACGCCACCTCGCCCGGGCTCTCGGCGTGCCCGCGGACGTGCCCGTGACGAGCCCGACCTTCGCGCTCGTGCAGGAGTACCCGGAGGCGACGCCGCTCCTCGTGCACGCGGACCTCTACCGGCTGCTCCCGGACGATCCCGCGGCGCCCGTGGACCTCGGTGCCCTCGACGAGCTCGGCCTCCGGGAGCTCCGGCGGGAGGCCGTGCTGGCCGTCGAATGGGGCGATCGCTTCGCCGAGGCCCTGGGCGGCGCCACGCTTCGCCTCGAGCTCGCCTTTGCTCCCCCCGAGGCCGGCGCGGAGGCCGAAGCGATCGGCGAGGACGACGAGGCGCGCCTCCTCATGGCCGAGGGAGTCGGCGCCCGTGGCCTCGAGCTGGCGCGCGCGGTTGCCGGCACCCCCCGGACCTGATAGTCGCCCCGACGGCGCGACGTCGCGCGGCCTTCGCACGAAGCGCGCCCGAGGACCTTCCGGCATGCCGCGTCGTGACGACCTGAACCGCATCCTTCTCATCGGCTCGGGCCCGATCGTCATCGGTCAGGCCTGCGAGTTCGACTACTCGGGGACGCAGGGCGCGAAGGCGCTCGCCCAGGAGGGCTACGAGGTCATCCTCGTCAACTCCAACCCGGCGACGATCATGACCGACCCGGAGATGGCGGTGCGCACCTACGTGGAGCCGCTGCATCCGAAGGTCCTCGAGATGATCATCGAGCGGGAGAAGCCGGACGCGCTCCTCCCGACGCTCGGCGGGCAGACGGCGCTGAACCTGGCCCTCGCGCTGAACGGCTCGGGCGTGCTCGAGAAGCATGGCGTCGAGCTCATCGGCGCCCGCGAGGAGGCCATCCGCAAGGCCGAGGAGCGCGAGCTCTTTAAGTCCGCGATGGAGAAGATCGGCCTCGAGTGCGCCAGGGCGCGCACCGTGCGGACCGTCGAGGACGCCTTCGAGGCCGTCGAGGAGATCGGCTACCCGGTCATCCTCCGTCCCTCGCTCACCATGGGCGGGGCCGGCGGCGGCGTCGCCTACAACAAGCGCGAGTTCGAGAAGGCCATCCGCTGGGCCTTCAACCAGAGCCCCGTGCACGAGTGCCTCGTCGAGGAGAGCGTGCTCGGCTGGAAGGAGTACGAGCTCGAGGTCATCCGCGACAAGGCGGACAACTTCGCTGTCATCTGCACCATCGAGAACCTCGACCCCATGGGCGTGCACACGGGCGACTCGATCACCGTGGCGCCGGCCATGACGCTCACGGACCGCGAGTACCAGCGCATGCGGGACGCGGGGCGCAAGATCATTACGGAGATCGGCGTCGACACGGGCGGCTCGAACATCCAGTTCTCCGTCGACCCGGCCACTGGGCGCCTGCTCGTCATCGAGATGAACCCGCGCGTCAGCCGGTCGAGCGCGCTCGCGTCGAAGGCGACCGGCTACCCCATCGCCAAGGTCGCCGCGAAGCTCGCCGTCGGCTACACGCTCGACGAGCTCAAGAACGAGATCACGGGCACGAGCGCGGCCTTCGAGCCGACCATCGACTACGTGGTCACGAAGTGCCCGCGCTTCGCCTTCGAGAAGTTCCCGGGCTCGGACCCGCGGCTCACGACGCAGATGAAGAGCGTCGGCGAGGCCATGGCCATCGGGAAGACCTTCCAGGAGTCGCTCCAGAAGGCCACGCGCAGCCTGGAGAAGGGGCGCGACGGACTGGTCTCGCTCATCGGCACCGTCGACTACCGCGAGCTCGTCCTCCAGATCCGGAAGCTCAAGGACGGCGACGAGGGCCGCGGGAGCCTCGTCGGGGCGTCCACGGAGGCGCTGCCGGCGGCCACGCAGGAGGAGCTCCAGGAGGCCATCCTCGAGGTCGTGCAGACGCCCCTCGACGAGCGGCTCTGGCACCTCGTCGACGGCTTCCGCGTCGGGCTCACGCTCGAGCAGCTCCAGCGCGCCACGGGCATCGACCCGTGGTTCCTCCGGCAGCTCGAGGAAATCGTCGAGACGGAGGCGGCCATCGAGGCCGGGAAGGGCGCGGCCCTCGAGCCCGAGGAACTCCGGCGCCACAAGGCCATGGGCTTCAGCGACGCGCGCATCGCCCAGCTCCGCGGTGAGACGCCTTCGTCGGCGCGCGTCGCGCGCGGGGACATCCGGCCCATCTACGCCCGCGTCGACACCTGCGCGGCGGAGTTCGTCGCGCACACGCCCTACCTCTACTCGACCTGGGGCGACGAGACCGAGTCCGAGGCCACCGAGAACAAGAAGGTGATGATCCTCGGCGGCGGCCCGAACCGCATCGGCCAGGGCATCGAGTTCGACTACTGCTGCGTGCACGCGGCCTTCGCGCTGAAGGAGCTCGGGTTCGAGACCATCATGGTCAACTGCAACCCGGAGACCGTCAGCACGGACTACGACACCTCGGACCGGCTCTACTTCGAGCCGCTGACCTTCGAGGACGTCATGGGCATCGTCGAGGAGGAGAAGCCCTACGGGGTCATCGTCCAGTTCGGCGGCCAGACGCCGCTGAAGCTCGCCGTGCCCCTGGCGGACGCCGGCGTGAAGCTCCTCGGGACGAGCGCCGACGCCATCGACCGCGCCGAGGACCGGGAGCGCTTCGACCAGATCCTCGCAAAGCTCGGGCTCCGGCGCCCGCGCGGCGGCATCGCGAAGGGCGTGAGCGACGCCTTCGACGTGGCCGAGAGCATCGGGTTCCCGGTGGTCGTGCGGCCGAGCTACGTGCTCGGCGGGCGGGCCATGGAGATCGTGCATTCGCGCTCGGATCTCAGCGCCTACATGTCCATCGCCCTCGAGGCGCTGAACCGCGAGCGCCTGCCGGGATCCGGCGAGCAGACCATCCTCGTCGACGAGTTCCTCCGGGACGCCATCGAGGTGGACGTCGACGCCGTGAGCGACGGTCTGCAGGTGATCATCGGCGGCATCATGCAGCACATCGAGGAGGCCGGCGTGCACAGCGGCGACTAGTCGATGGTGCTCCCGGCGCACGCGCTCCCGCCCGAGGTGCTCGCGTCCATCCGCAGCTCCACGCGGGCCCTCGCCCTCGAGCTCGGCGTCGTCGGGCTGATGAACGTGCAGTTCGCCGTGCGCGGCTCGGCCGTCTACGTGATCGAGGTGAACCCGCGGGCCTCGCGCACCGTGCCCTTCATCAGCAAGGCCACGGGCGTGCCCCTCGCGAAGATCGCCGCGAAGGTGATGGCCGGCTCGACGCTCGCGGAGCTCGGCATGACCCGGGACGCGGTGCCCAAGGGCGTCGCGGTGAAGGAGAGCGTCTTCCCCTTCCACAAGTTCCCGGGCGTCGACACGATCCTCGGCCCGGAGATGCGCTCGACGGGCGAGGTGATGGGCATCGCCGATGGCTTCGCCGAGGCGTTCCTGAAGGCGTCGCTGGCAGCGGGCGTGGAGCTCCCGGACCAGGGCATGGTGTTCCTGAGCGTCCGCGACGCGGACAAGGCCGCGGCCTGCGACCTCGGGCATCGCCTGGTGCAGCTCGGCTTCTCGGTGCTCGCGACGCGCGGGACCCACGAGGCGCTGGCCCGGGCGGGCGTTCGCTCGGAGATCGTCAACAAGGTGCAGGAGGGGCGGCCGCACGTCGTCGACCGCATCCAGAACGGCGACGTCGCGATGCTCATCAACACGACAGAGGGCGCGCAGGCCATCCGCGACAGCCGGGCGCTCCGGCGCGCGGCGCTCCTCGGCGGCGTGCCCTACTTCACGACCATCGCGGCGGCGTCCGCGGGCGTCGAGGCCATCGAGCACCAGCGCGAGGGCACGCTCAGCGTGCGGAGCCTGCAGGAGTACCACGCCCGGACGAGCCGTCCGGCGTCCCTCTACCCGGCGGAGTAGCGGGAAGCGCTCCGGCCGCGCGCGGCCCTGCGGTCGGGACGCTCGTCAGGGAGGGGGCTGCACGCGCCGAGGGTCTCGGCCGTGGCCCCCGCGCAGACCTGGTCTCCCGGGCACTGGTCGTCGTTCTGGCAGACGTCGAAGCAGACCGTGGCCGTTTCGTCGACGCTGAAGATCGCGTCAAGCGGGACGCAGCCGAGGCCGTCGTCGCAGGCGTCGCCGCGCGCGCAGGTGTCGAAGCAGACGCTCAGGATGCACTCGTCTCCCGTGCGGCACTCCGCGTCGGAGGTGCAGCCGCTTGGGGAGCACACGCTGCCGTCGTCGCTGGGAACGCAGCCGAAACCCGCGGGGCACTCGTCGCCGCTCTCGCAGGTGCGGAGGCATTGGCTCTCGGCCGCAGGAGGTGCGGTGACCTCGACGGGCAGGCTCCCGTCCTCGGCCCCGCCACCGCAGACGTCGAAGCCCGCGGCCTCGAGGAGCAGGGCGTCATCGACGGTGCAATAGCCGTCGCGCCCGTTGAAGCCGACCAGGCAGCGTCCGAAGCCGAAGGGGTTGAAGCACTCGTCGTGCTCGGTGCAGGGCGCGCCGATGTTCGGGGCGACGGGGCCGGACCCGAAGGGTTGGACGAAGATGCCGTTGGGGCTCAGCGGGTCGACCCGGTCCGGGAAGCAGATGCCGACCTCCGGGCTTCCAGCGTCACCGTTGGAGAGGCAGAGGAAGCCCTCGTCGCAGCCGCCCCGGCCCGCGCGCCAGGTCGTTGGAGCCGCCGGGTCGACGCCGACGCTCAGGTCGCAGCCGACGAGGCAGGTGTCCACGAAGCGGGTCCAAACCTCGCTCCGGCCACCGCCGCAGATGGACGCGCCGGCGCACTCGTCGTCGCTCGCGCAGGGCGGGCCGAAGCAGTAGCCGTCCTCCCACAGGATCACCTCGCCATCGGGTAGGTCGAAGGCGTCCGTCTCTCGTTGGCATCGGCCGCCGGGCTCGCACTCGACGTCTCCCCGGCAGGGGTCGCCGGTGCGCGAGTCGGGGTCGCCGTCGCGCTCGCATCGAAAGGTCTCCGGGTTGCACACCGGGCGCGCGCCCGCGGAGATGCAGTCGAGGTCGGTCTGGCAGCCGGTCACGCACACGCCGCCGCCGGCCGTCAGCGGAGCGCAGCGCCAGCCGTCGCGGCAGATGCCGTTGCCCGGCGCCTCGGGATCACAGTCGAGGAAGCACGCGCCCTCGTCGGCGAGCCCGGGTACGGGCGCGCACGTCATGCAGGCGCCACACACCTCCGGGGCGCCCAAGCAGTCCGGCTCGGTGTCGATGGTCGCGCCGCCGAGGGTGCAGAAGCCGCCGGGAAACTGCGTCCGCACGTCCGGCGGCACGGGCGCGAGCGGGGGTTGGCAGAACCCGATCCGGCAGCCCATGGCTTCCGTGCACGGCACACCGAAGCCGGCCTCGAGGCAGCTCAGCCCGCCCAGGTCGAGCCCGGCGTCCGGGTCGGCGCCGCCATCTACGCCGCCCTCGTCTGGCGCGGCCGCATCCCGCGGGAGGCCCGCTTCCATGGTGTCGAGGTCGGCGCCGGCGTCGCCCGTTCCGCCAAGCGGAACGACGCCGGTCTCCGAGCAAGCGAAGAGAAGGAGCACGGCGACGAGGTTCAGGCGCATCGTGAGCCCCTTCCGTCCGGCGGTCTCGTGACGCTCATGCCTGACATGTTCCGGCCTCCTCCTCGGTCGCCCCCACGCAGCGCTTTCCTTCGCGGCACTGGGCGTCCTCCACGCATCCATCGAAGCAAACGCGTTGGGTCACGTCGATGGGGAAGAGATCGTCGAGCGGAGCGCAGGCGAGGCCCTCGGCACAGCTGTCGGCGCCGGTGCAGGTGGAGAAGCAGGCCCCGGCGATGCAGCTCTCGTCGGCTCGGCATTGGCCGTCGTCAGCGCACCCGGTGGGGAAGCAAACGCGCCCGCCGCCGGACGGGACGCAGGCGAAGCCGGGCAAGCAGTCGTCGCCCGCCCCACAGGTGACGAGGCATTGGCTCGCGAGCTCCGGTGGCGCGCTCAGGCCGACGACGAGACTCCCGTCGCTCGCCCCGGCGCCGCACACGTCGAAGCCGAGGACCTCGAGCACGGCGGCGTCGTCGACGGTGCAGTAGCCGTCGCGTCCGTTCAGGCCCACGCGGCAGCGGCCGAAGCCGAAGGGACTGAAGCACTCCGCGACCGTCGTGCAGTCCGCGCCGAGGTTCGGCGCGGCAGGCCCGGACCCGAAGGGCGGGAGAAGCTCGAGCGCCCGAGCGAGCGGGCGGGCCCGGTCCGGGAAGCACACGCCGCGCTCCGGGACGTCCGAGTCGGCGTCGGAGAGGCAGAGGTCGCCCGCGGGGCACCCGCCGCGGCCGCGGGGCCAGGTGGCGGGATCGTCCGCGTCGACGCCCGTCGTCAGGTCGCAGCCCACGAGGCAGGTCGGGGTGAAGTCGGTCCAGACCTCGCTCCGGGCGCCGCCGCAGACCGCGTCCCCGGCGCAGTCCATGTCGCTCTCGCAGGGCGGACCGAAGCAATGGCCCCCGGGCCAGAGGATTGCGTCCCCTTCCGGGGCGTCGAGCGGCGCCGTCTCGGCGAGGCAGCGCCCGCCGGTCTCGCATTCGACGTCGCCACGACACGGGTCACCGGCCTCCGCGCCCGGGCGCCCGAACCACTCGCACTCGAAGGTGTCCGTATTGCAGGTGGGCATGGCCGAGGTGATGAAGCGAAGCGCGTCGGGGCCGGCACAGCCGCAGGGGCTCGGGTCCGCATCGCAATCGGCGGCGGTCTGGGTGCCCGGGATGCCGTTCGTCTCCTCGCGGATCAGCGCGAGGGAGAAGCAGTCCGCGTCGACGCTGCAGCCCTCGACGCAGGCGCCCCCGCCAGAGGGCTGCGCCGCGCAATCCCAGCCGTCCGGGCAGACGCCGTTGCCCGGCGCGGCGGGATCGCAGCGCAGAAAGCAGCCCCCCTGCTCGGGGAAGGCCTCGAGGCACGTCATGCAGTCGCCGCATCGCCCGGGGAACTCCAGGCAGTCCGCGTCCGACGCCGACGTGACCGGTTCGATGGTGCAGAACCCGCCGGGGAAGCGGGGCGTGGCGCGCGGCATCGGGTCGTCGGGCGTTGGAGGCTCCGGCGGGAGCTCGGGCTGGCACCGGCTGCCGCAGCAATCGTCGTCGGTCACGCACGGGAGGCCGAGGCGGCCGCCGGAGCAAACCGGAACCGTCTCGTCCGGGCACGGTCCCGCGTCCCCCGCGTCGACCTCGCCTGCGTCGGGTGGCTCCATCTCGCCCGGCGCCATGTCGCCGGCGCCGGCGTCCTCGCGCACCGCGGCGTTGGCTCGCATGTCGGGCGCCGCGCCTGCGTCGGAGCCCGCCGGAAGCACGACGGTCTGGTTGCACCCGGCCGCCACGAAGCCGAGGAGCAGGAAGGTGCCTATCCTCACGGCGCGTCGCATTGGCCGAGGTCCTCGGCGGTGGCGCCGACGCAAACCTGGGCACGCGGGCATTGATCGTCGCGTCGGCAGGCGTCGAAGCAGACGGTCTGGTCGCCGTCGACGGCGAAGACCTCGCGAAGCGGGACGCAGCCGAGCCCGTCGTCGCAGGCGTCGGCGGTCGCGCAGGTGTCGAAGCACGCGCCCAGGAGGCACTCCTCCCCCACCCGGCAGTCCGTGCTCGCCGTGCACCCCGTGGGGAAGCAGACGTCCGCATCGCCCGTTCGGATGCAGCCGAAGCCCGAAGGACAGTCGTTGCCGTCCTCGCAGGTCGTGAGGCACTTGTTCTCGCTCGTGGGCGGTGCCGTGACGCCGACGGGGAGCGAACCGTCGGCGGCGCCGTCGCCGCAGACGTCGAAGCCGACGGCCTCGAGGACCTCCGCCTCGTCGACGGTGCAGTACCCGTCCCGGCCGTTGAAGCCGACCAGGCAGCGACCGAAGCCGAAGGGGTTGAAGCACTCGTCGTTCTGCGTGCAGGGCGCGCCGATGTTCGCCTCGGTCGGGCCCGAGCCGAAGGCCTCGAGGAAGGCGCCGCTCACGCTGAAGGGGTCGACGCGGTCCGGGAAGCAGACGCCCACCTCGGGGTTCGCGCCGTCCGCGTTCGACAGGCAGAAGTAGCCCTCGTCGCAGCCGCCGCGGCCCGTGAGCCACGTGGAGGGGTCGCCCGCGTCGACGCCGACGGTCAGATTGCAACCCGCGAGGCAGGTGCCCTCCAGCTCCGTCCAGAACGCGCTCCGGCCGCCGCCGCAGGCGCCGTCTCCGTTGCACTCCCGCCCGCCGCGGCACGGGGGACCCACGCAGTGGCCGCCGGGGAAGAGCACGAGCTCGTCCCCCTCGAAGGTCAGGACCCGCTCCACCTCGCAGCGTCCGCCGGTCTCGCATTCGGCGTCGCCGAAGCAGCGGTCGCCGGCCTGCGCCGTGGGGTCCCCGAAGAGCTGGCACGCGAAGGTCTCGGGGTCGCAGCGCGCGCTGGCCTGCGGGCTGATGCGCCGGAGGTCCGCGCCGAGGCCGTCGCAGTCGTCCGGCGTGGCGGCGCAGTCCTCGCTGGACTGGCAGCCGGGCACCCCATTGGTCTCGACGCAGACGACCGTGCGCACCAGGCAGTCGGCGTCGACGCTGCAGCCCTCGACGCACGCGCCTCCACCGTTGCGAAGCGGCGCGCACTGCCAGCCGTCGACGCAGATGTCGTTGCCGGGAGCGGCGGGGTCGCAGTTCACGAAACAGCCACCCTGGCCGGGGAGCACCTCGAGGCAGGTCAGGCAGTCGCCGCAGATGCCCGGGTTGGACAGGCAGTCGGGCTCGGCGCGCGTCGTCACCGGGTCGATGGTGCAGAACCCGCCGGGGAAGAGGGGCGTGACCCGCGGCGCCGGCGCGTCGGCGGTGGGCTCCGGCGCCGGGAGCTCGGGCTGACACACGCCCACGCAACAGTCGTCGTCCGAGGCGCAGGGGAGACCGAAGCCCACGTCGAAGCAGGTTCCCAGGCCCGACCCGCAGGGCCCCTCGTCGACGCCGGCATCGGTGGCCAGGTCGACCCCGGTGTCGCGGCCCGCATCGAAGCGGTCGCCGGCGTCGCCGTCGGGCACGGAGGTCCCCGACGTGCAGCCGAACCACCCGAGCACGGCGAGGAGGAAAGCGAAGCACCGCACGGACCGAACCTACCACGCTGCCCCCGCCGGAGGCTCAGCGCTCGAGGCAGTAGAGGTGCGCCTCGCGGTCACAGCCGCCGCTGTAGAACGCGGACCAGTAGCGGCCGACGCCGGACGCGATGCCGCCGCTCCCCTGGACGCGCGGGCTCGCCGACGTCCAGCCCGCGCAGTCGAAGCTCATGTCGCCCACGACGCGCCGGCGACCGTCCGGGTTCGTCCCCGTGTGGACGCTCGGGCGACCGAGGAGCGGGGCCCCGTCCTCGTCCGCGAGGAGCGGCGCGACGAGGCCGGCCTCGAGCCCCGCCAGGTCGTCCGCGAGCGGGTAACCGTCCGTGCTCACCCAGCCGGGCCCCGGCTGCTCCATCACGCCGCCGCAGCCTTCGTCCCGCGTGCCGTGGCCGCCGACGAGCCGGCAGTAGGCGTCGTCGCCCTCGGCGCTCACCCAGGCGACGAACTCCCCCGCGCGCCCCGTGGCCTCGGCGCGCTGCTGGCAGAGCGCGTCCGCGC
>JBCDGX010000175.1:0-9785 GCA_038750805.1 Myxococcota bacterium | reverse complement strand
GCTCGATGGGCTGCACCACGTCGGTGCGCGGCGGCAGCTCGGGCGCCACGGCCTTCTTGGTGCGCCGGAGCAGGAAGGGCCGCAGGCGCTTCGCGAGGCGCACGCGGCTGGCGTCGTCCCCGTCGCGCTCGATGGGGATCGCGTAGCGCCGCCGGAAGGAGGGCCAGCTCCCGAGGAAGCCCGGCGCGACGATGCGGTAGAGGCTGTAGAGCTCGCCGAGGTGGTTCTCGAGGGGCGTGCCCGTCAGCGCGACGCGGTAGCCCGCCTGGAGCCCCGCCGCCGCCTGCGCCCGCCGCGTCCGCACGTTCTTCACGGCCTGGGCCTCGTCGAGGACGAGCGTCCCGAGGGGCACCTCGGCGAGCACGTCGCCGTCGCGGGCGAGCACGTCGTAGCTGGTCACGAGCACGTCGCCGGGCCCGAGGTCCTCCCGCAGCGCTGCCCGCTTCGGACCGCGGTACGCGCGTGCGCGGAGCTCCGGCGTGACGCGCGCGGCCTCGGCCATCCAGTTCGGCCCCACGCTGGTCGGCGCGACGACGAGCGCCGGCCCCTCGGACGCCCGCCGCGCCAGGAGCGCGAGGGTCTGGATGGTCTTGCCGAGGCCCATCTCGTCGGCGAGCACCGCCCCGGCGCCCCAATGCGCGAGCCGCGAGAGCCACTCGTAGCCCTCGCGCTGGTAGTCCCGGAGCTCGCCGGCGAAGGACTCGGGGAGCGCGACGTCGAGCTCCGGCGCCGCGCGGGCGCGCTTCAGGAGGTCCGAGAAGCTCGCCTCCCGCTCCACCTTGCCCGCCGCCTCCGCGAAGGCCTCCACGGCCTCGACCTCACCGAGGCCGGCGCGCAGCTCGTCCTCGCCCCCGCGCTCCGCGCCGAGGCGCTCGGCCGCGTCCTGGAGCTGCGCGCGAAGGTCGTCGGCGAGGCGCGCGAAGCGGCCGGGCCCGAGGCGCACGTAGCGGCGCCGCTCGCGCACGGCCTCGAGGAGCGCTGCGAGCGGAATGCGCTCGCCGTCGACCTCGAGCTCGCCGCCGATGCCGAGCCAGTCGGCGGCCCGGCGCACGCGGACGCGGAGGTCGCCGGTCCCCGCCGTGCGACCGAGCTCCCAGGCGCCGCGCTCGGGCTGCTCCACCTCGAGCTCCCCGCCGGCGGCGCGCGCCTCCAGGCGCTCGAGCAGCTCGAGGCCGCGCTCGAGGCCGGCAACGCGGAAGCCCGGACCGCCGTTCGGCGCCCGGCCACCGCGAAGACCGAGCTCCTCCAGGAGCGCGTCGGCGCGCTGGGTCTCGGCCTCGAGGTCGCGATGGGCGTGCACGCGCGCGCCGGCCTCGGCCCCGAAGGCGAGGATGGGCCCTTCGCCGGCGGGCCAGGTCGCGCCGGCCGGGACCGGCCGCACGCAGAGCGCGCCGCGAAGCCCAGCCTCTTCCGGGACGAGGCGCACGACGAGGCGCTCGTCCGGTGAGCGCGGCTCGCCCCGCAGGCGCGCCGGCAGCTGGAGCTGCACGTCCGGCTGGAGCCGCGCCGCGAGGCCCACGAGCCGGTCCTGCCCTTCCACGGGTACACCCGAGGGGAAGCGGGCGACGGCGGCGAGCGCGGCCCGCGTGCCCTCGGCGACCTCGGCGAGCACGTAGCCGCGCTCGTCCCGGGCCATGAGGAGCGAGGGCCCCTGGCCGTCCTCGAAGGGCGTGAGGTCCACGACCTCGTCGCCGAGGCGGAGGGCGACGCGCACGGCGTCGTCGCTCTCCTCGGCGGGCACGAGGGCCAGGGCCGGCACGACCCGCCGCACACGAAGCGGCTCCTTGCCCGTGGCGTCGAACACCCGGGAATGCCCGGCCAGGGCTCGGAGCGCACGCGCGCGCCGCTCCCGCACCGCCACGAGGGCGCCGGGCCGCTGATCGGCCGCGAGCTCGGCCGCCAGGAGCGCGTCGACCACGGGGAGGTCGTCGTCCGTGACCAGCTCCGGCCGCTCCATGAGCCGCCGCGCGGGCACCACCGAACCCGAGCTCCAGCGCCCGCTCTTCAGCCGTTTCTGCACTGCCGGCCGGAGCTCCGGGAAGCCGTCCTCGCCCTCGCCGAGGCGGAAGACGAGGCGCTCCTCGGAGCGTCGATCGGCGGGGCTCCGCTCCTGCTGCAGGGCCTCGCCCAGCGCCTCGAGGAAGCGCGTCCATGTCGGCTGACCGAGGACGCTACGCACGGCCTCGTGAAGCCCGTGCTCCGGGTCGTGCACGGCGTCGAGGGCCCACTCGAGGAGCGCGCGGAGCTGCGGCGAGCGGCGGAGGTCCGGCTCGTTTGCGGGCACGCCCTTGTGCTCGCCCTCGGCCGTCGAGAGCACGCAGGTGAGGGGCGCGCTCTCGTAGCCCGCGAGCTCGACGGCGACGGTCGCCGCGTTCCGCCGGTCCTCGAAGGAGACCTCGAGCGTCGGCGGGTCCGGCCGCACGCGAACTTTCTCGCCGCCGGCGAGGCGCACCGGGCCGCGCGCGTCGGGCTCGTTCTCGAAGCTCCGGAGGGCTTCCTTCAGCCGCGCCGAGACGGTCCGGAGCGGACCCGTCGCCGGGCGCAGGGCCCAGGCCTTTTCGCGATGCCGCGCCTGCTCGCCGCGGAAGGCCCGATAAAAGAGGTACGCGAGGGCCGCGTCGCGGAGCTCCCCGCTCGGGGCGCCGCGGGAGGGTGCGCGCCGGTCGAGGAGGTCCTTCACCTTCGCCATGCCGAGCGTCGGCTGCGCCGCCCGGGCGAGGAGCGGGAGCACCACGGCGGCCGGCTCGGCGAGGGCCTCGGCGAGGTCGGCGCGGGCGATCCAGCGCTCGAGGGCCTTGGGCTCGTGCGGCGGCCGGGCCGGCGGGCTCACGGGCGAGCGCGGCGTCCAGCGCCAGAGCGGCGGCCGGGCCGTGCGCACGTACTGGCGCAGAGAGCCGAGCACGTCGCGGCGCGCGGCGGCTCCGAGGCCTTCGCGGAGCATGGCCTCGGCCTCGTAGCTCCCGAGGAGCTCCCCGAGCGTGCTCGCGGACGCGCGCGAAGCGAGGAAGGCGAGCACCTCGGCGACGTCTTCGTCGGCGATGCCGCTGGCGACCTCCTCGATGGTGCGCTCCAGGGCCTCCGGCGTCGCCGCCGCCGCGAGCTCGCGCCAGGCGAGGGGCTCCCGGGCGCCGTCCGTGCGCGCCGCCCCCGTCGCTTCCCTCCTCGCCACCGCCGGGGCTTAGCGCCCCTCGGCCGTCCTGCCCAGCGACGTTTCCATCTGCGCCGCCTGCGAGGCCCCCTCGCGGGGTCTTCGCTCAGGCGTCGTAGGCGAGGCGGAGGCCGGCGAAGATCTGCCGCGTTTCCGGGACGTACCAGTTCCGGAAGCGGGGCCGCGCGACGCGCGGATGGGTCGCGAAGCTGCCCCCACGAAGCACGCGATGGACCCCGTCGAAGTAGGGCGCCGAGTAGCCCCGGTAGGGATGCGCCACGAACCCCGGCCGCGGTGCGAAGGCGTCCTCGGTCCACTCCCAGACGTTCCCGAGCAGGTCCGGCGCCCCCGGCGCCACGGGCCTGGGGCCGTCCTGGATGAGGTCGAGGATGCGGCCCCGGCCGTGGTCTCGCGCCGCCAGCTCCCACTCGGCCTCGCGGGGAAGGCGCCCCCCGGCCCAGCGCGCGTAGGCCCGCGCCTCCCACCAGCTCACGCCGCAGACCGGCTCGCGGCCGTCGACGGCGCGCCAGCCGCCGAGCCGCGCCCGCCAGACGCCTCCACCCGCGCGGACCCAGCCCCGGGGCGAGCGCACCTCTTCGCGCTCGCGCCAGGTCCAGCCCTCGTCGTCCCAGAAGGCGTTATCCGCGTAGCCGCCGGCGTCCATGAAGCGCATCCACGCCGCCGAGGTGACGGGATGCCCGTCGAGGCCGAAGGGGCCGACCTCGGCCGGCGTGCCCGGGCGCTCGTTGTCGTAGGCGAGAGCGCGGTCGTGGCCGAGCACGAGGGCTCCGCCGGCGAGGTTCATGCGGGGCGCGGGGCCGTCGTCCGCGAGCGGCGGCGCGTCGTGCACGGGGGGCGCCGCGTTCTGGCGCACCATGCCGAGCACGTAGGCCATCGTCTCCCGGTGCTGGTCCTCGTGGCAGGCGAGGAACCAGGGCAGGTAGCCACCCTCGAGGAGCGGGTGCGCGCCGAGGTCGTCCCGCCGCGCGCGCACGGCGTCGCGGACCTCCTCGAGGTAGGCGAAGAGGGCGCCGCGATCGTAGCCATCCGCCCGCTCGGCCTTGGGGCAGCCCTTCTGGTCGAAGCGGCGCACGAAGGCGTCGACGAGGCGTCGGTCACCCAGCACCTCGGCGAGGGCCCAGCGCGCCTCGGTGTAGGCCACGTGGCCGAGGTGCCAGCAGATGGGGCTGAACTCCGCGTCAGGCCACGAGGCGAGCACGTCGTCGGGCAGCTCGCGCACGAAGGCGAGGGTCCGCGCACGGCTGGCCTCGAAGAGGGCCCAGCCGTCCTCGAGAGCGCGGACGGAGCGGCGCGCATCGCTCACGCGGCCTCCGGAGTCGAGGGGACGCCGCTCACGCGGCCTCGAGGGTGATCGGCACGTCCACGGGGACGGGCTCCCAGCCTTCCGTGGCGTCGGTGGCCTCCGACGCGAGCCACGCGCTCCCGTCTTCCAGGCGCCGCCGGTAGAGCGAGGGGGCCGCCGCGTTCCACGACGTGCGGAGCGCCACGATGCGCCGCCCGTCCGTGACCGCGAGCGAGAGGAGCGCCTTCCGGTCCGGTGCGAGCTCCGCCACCTGCGCCTTCACGCGCAGCAACGCCGCCTCGGCGTCGGCGCCGGCCTCCATCGCCTCGAGAAAGAGGCCGAAGAGGTGCTCCGAATCGCTCGTCCCGCGCAGCGCCCCGTAAGCCACGTCGCCCAGCGACGCCCGCATGCGCCGCATCACCCCGTCCCGGAACCACCCCTCCACGTACCCGTTGTGCGTGAAGCTCCACCCCCCGTGCACGAAGGGCTGCGTGTTGGCGAGCCCGAAGCCCACGCCCGGCGTCGCGCTCCGCACGTTCGCGAGCACGCAACGCGAGCGCGTCGGCCGAGCGAGCTCGGGGAAGTTCTCGTCCGCCCACATCGGCAGGACGCTGCGAAAGCGCGCCGGCGTCGCCTCCCCGTCCACGTACCAGGCGACCCCGAAGCCGTCCGCGTTCATCAGCGCCGTCTCCATCTCGCGCGGCTGGTAGCTCTGCACCTCGAGGGAGTGCGGCGGGTCGAGGAGCAGCTCGGCGAGCGTCCGCTCGGGTCCGCGGTAGGCGAGAATCCGGCACATGGTCCAAGGCCGCGGGCGGCGTGAAGGACCTCTAGGCGCCAGCGCGGCCCCCGCGGATCACACCCCCGCAGCTGCATGGTCGCACGAGCGTGTCGCGCCGTTCCTTCGCACAAATCGACGTGCCCTTATCGCAAATGCACGGCGTGGGGCGCTCCCGCCGGTCCCCGCGGACCTCTAAGGTGGTGGCGAGCGAAGGTGGGGATCATGGGTGAGATGAACCAGCAGACGTCCGCGGGAGACGTCGTGAACGACGGGCGGCTCCGCGTGGTCTCCCTGGCCAGCACGGGGGCGCGCTCCACGCTCGCCGCCGACGTCCGGGCCGGCCTCGAGGCCGCACCCCGCAGCCTCCCCCCGAAGCACTTCTACGACGCGCGTGGCGCCGAGCTCTTCGACGCGATCTGCGACACCCCCGAGTACTACCCGACGCGCACCGAGGAGGGCCTCCTCGCCGCGGTCGCCTCGCGGGTCGTCGCCCGGGCCGGCGCAACGGACCTCGTCGAGCTCGGCTCCGGCGCGGCGCGGAAGACCCGCCTCCTCCTCGAGGCGATGCTCGACGCCGGCCCCGCCCGCTACGTCCCCGTCGACGTCGCTCGGGAGATGCTCGTCGCGAGCGCCCGAACCCTGCTCGCCGACTACCCGCGGCTCACCGTTCACGGGCTCGTCGCCGACTACGACCAGCCCTTCCTCGAAGCGCTCCCGCCCGGGGAGAGCGGCGGCCGGCTCATCGCCTTCCTCGGCAGCACCATCGGCAACTTCACGCACGACGAGGGCGCGGCCTTCCTCGGGCGCATCGCGGAGCAGATGGAGGGCGGCGACCGCTTCCTCCTCGGCCTCGACCTCGTGAAGGATCCGGCCGTGCTCCACGCCGCCTACAACGACGCGGCGGGGCTCACGGCAGCCTTCAACCGGAACGTGCTCGACGTCGTGAACCGGGAGCTCGAGGCGGAGTTCCCCACCGAGGCCTTCGAGCACGTCGCCTTCTACGACACGGAGAAGGCCCGCATCGAGATGCACCTCGAGGCGAGCCGCGCCATGCGCGTGCACATCGGCGAGCTCGACCTCGACGTCGAGCTCGAGGCCGGCGAGCGCATCCACACCGAGATCAGCCGGAAGTTCACGCCCGAGGCGGCCGAGCGCCTCCTCAGCGACGCGGGCCTGGTGCTCGACGAGTGGTGGACGGACCCGAAGGGTTGGTTCGCCCTGGCCCTCGCCCGCCTCCCGCGCGAATGAGCGTCTGACGAACTTCGGGGCGGGGGCACTACGCTAGGGTGCGTGCGCGACGCGGACCCGCCGACGCCTTCTGCCGCCGAGAGCCGGCGCGCCGGCGTGGCGTGCCTCGGCCTCCTCGTGCTGCTCGCCGGAGGCGTCGGGCTCGCGGTCCGCGCTCCCTTCGAGGGCCTCGCCGAGCGAGGCGGAGGCGTGGCGACGCCGGGCGCGACCGACGCCCTCCCGCCCGGCCAATCCCCGCCACGTGCCGCGCCCGTGCGCTGGGAGACCGAGCTCGCGGCCGCGCAGGCAGCGGCCGGGAGCGCCCCATTGCTCCTCTGCTTCGAGGCGTCCTGGTTCCCGAAGGAGCGCATGGACGACGTCTACGACGCCCCGCCCGTGCGCCGGGCGCTGAGGGCCGTCGTCCCCGTGCGCCTCGACGTCGAGGCCGAGGCCGAGCTCGCTGCCCGCTTCGGCGTCGACGCCCTCCCGCACCTCGCCTTCGTCGACGCGACGCTCGGGCGCCTGATCCCCGACCGCGTGGGGCCCTTCGACGCGGCGACCTTTCAGGCGGATCTCGCGGCCGCGCGCCACGCGCTGGAGGCCCGTGCGCCGGCTAACGGGGGCGCCGGACCCTGACATCTCTGTCGCAGCGCCAGCCCCGGTTCTCGGTGTCTCGGCGGATCGACGCACGAGATCACGGGCGAAATCGCGGCCGGCATCCCGCTTGCTTGGTGGAATCCGCTTCCGCCCATGCGAATCTGGCTCGAGCTGCTCCACGACTACCGTCGCCTCGTCGCCGACGTCACCGCCGCGAGCCTCCGCGGCGAGGTGGCGTTCCCCGAGCGTCGGCGCGTGCTCGGCCTCGGCGACGCCCTCGGCGAGGTGCCGCCCTGGTGCGAGCCCTTCGGCACCCCATCGCCGCTCCCGGCGCTGCGCGGCGCTGAAGCCTGGCTCACCGCCGGCGGCGGGTTCGTCGGCGCGGAGGTGCGGCGCGCGAGCGGCGGCGGTCTGGTGCTCGGCTGCGCGCTCCGGCCCCTCCCCGGCGAGCGGGTGCTCGTCCGCGTGGATGAAGCAGGCGAAACCTTCGTCTTTCCGGCGCGCGTCGCCTGGACCCGCGATGGCCGCTACGGCGCCGTGGGCGTCGTCTTCGACGGCGCGCCCGCCCGGGAGCCCGCCGCGCCGCGCTGGGGAACGCTCCGCCCGGACCTCCGCCGCGGCGCGCTCCTCGCCTGAGCGATCACGCACACCTCTCACATTGGCGTTGACGGGAGGTGAGCACGAGCACCACGGATCCGTCGGACCCCTTCTTGCCTCGCCACGAGCGGCGTACGCTCGCCTCCTCCCCATGCGCCAACCTGCCCTTCCTCTCCTCCTCTCTTTGGCCCTCGCCCTCGCATGTGGCGACGCCGCGCGACCGTCCGGTGGGACCGACGCCGGTGTGGACTCCGGCAGCGGCGGTCCATGCGTCGGAGGCGATGCGGACGAGGACACCATCTCCACGGCGGACGAGGGCGCGGAGGACGCGGACGGCGACGGGATCCCCAACGCCTCCGACCCCGATAGCGACGGGGACTTCATCCCGGACATCGAGGAGGCCGGCGACCGCGACTGCTCGACGCCGCCCGTCGATCGGGACAACGACGGCATCCCCGACTTCCTCGACCTCGACTCGAACGGGGACGGCACGCCGGACGCCGAGGAGGGCGACCTCGACACGGACGGCGACGGCATCCCGGACCGGAACGACGGCGACATCGACGGCGATACGCTCATGAACGTCGACGAGCTCGACGAGGACGGCTTCGTCGTCGATACGGACGGCGACGGCATCCCGGACCTCCGGGACCTCGACTCGGACGGCGACACCATCCTCGACCGCGACGAGCGCTTCCTCGATCCGGACGGCGACGGCATCCCGGCCTTCCGGGACCTCGACAGCGACGACGACGGCGTGGGCGATAGCGTCGAGGCCGGCGACGCCGACCCCGAGACCTTCCCCTTCAGCTGCCCCGTCGAGGTCGATCCGACGGACCCGACGAACCCCGACGCGACGCGCTCGGACGGGCTCCCGGACTTCGCCGACATCGACTCGGACAACGACGGTGCCTCAGACGAGGAGGAGCGGCGCTTCGGGACCGACGTCTGCAGCGTCGACACGGACGGCGACGGCTTCAGCGACCTGGCCGAGCTGGCCCTCGAGCGGGTGAACTGCCCCGACCGGACGAGCGGGGAGTTCTGTGGCTGCGCGACCCAGCCCGCCTGCGGCATCCCGGCCGACGACTACTTCCTCATCCTTCCGCTGAACGGCCCGCCGGAGGAGCGGGACCTCGACTTCGCGACGAACATCCGCGTGGCCGACGTCTTCTTCCTCACGGACACGACGGGCTCCATGGGCGGCACGCTCACGAACGTGAAGAACGCCGTGACCACGCCGGGCACGGGCATCATCGACCGCGTCGGCGAGGTCATCCCGGACGCGTGGTTCGGCGGCGGCCAGCACGACGACTTCCCCTTCGGCGGCTACGGCAGCACCTTCAGCGGCGACGAGGCCTTCCTGCTGGCCATCGCGATGACCCCGCCGGACCGCCGCGGTGACGTGCAGCGGGCCTTCGACGCCATCGAGCTGCACGGCGGCTCGGACGGTCCGGAGTCGCACACCGAGGGCCTCTTCCAGGTCATGACCGGCGTCGGCGGGACGTGGTCCTACACGGGCGGCACGAGCTACTCGGTGCGCCGCTACGTCGGCGATTGCCTCGACGGCGGCTTCGGCGCGCCGTGCTTCCGCGAGGGCGCGCTCCCGATCGTCGTGCACTTCACGGACATCTGCGCCCACGAGGGCCCGCCCGGTGAGGAGAGCAGCTGCGACCCCTACACGGGCATCACGCCGGCCCCGGCGACCTGGAGCGAGGCCGTCGACGAGATGAACGCGCGGGGCGCGAAGTACGTCGGCATCAACGCCTCCCGTGGCGCGACCTGCGAGCCCCCCTACACGCCGGGCTCCGGCGGCGGCGGCTTCCTCCCGCCCTGCTACTTCCTGGGCTCGACGGCCGAGGCGACGGGGTCCATCGACCTCGACGGCAACTTCCTCGTCTTCAACCTCCCCAACGAGGCGACGGGCACCGAGTTCGTCGACGGCGTCGTGCGCGGCATCGAGACCGTCGCCACCCGCGTCCCCCTGGACGTCGACACGCAGATCCGCGACGACGAGAACGACGGCGTCGACGCCCGCGGCTTCATCAAGCGCCGCCAGCCCGCCTGCCGCGCGACGCCGCCCACGGAGCCCTGCTGGACGCCGCCCCCGGAGATCGCCTTCGACCAGGCCATCGCGG
>JBCDGX010000174.1:0-9807 GCA_038750805.1 Myxococcota bacterium | reverse complement strand
TGCCCCAGGTGGTCGGCGAGTCCTCGATGCTGATGATCCCCGGCTTCCGCTCCGCCGCGCCGAGGCAGAGGCGGAGCGCGACCGAGCTCTTGCCCGTGCCGGTGTAGCCGCCGATCACGAACTGAAAGCCACCGCTCACCGGCCCCACGGCACGGTCCAGCTCGGGGTCCCCAGTCGTCTGCCGGGCGCGCTCGCCGCTGCCGTCCACGAGGCGCGCGATGGACTCCCATCCCGCGGTGACGGCCTCGGCTGCGGTCTGGATGCGGACGGGCGCGTCGGACGCGGCGGCCGAGACCTGGAGCAGCGAGGTCGACGCGGAGCGCGCACCATCGAGGTCAGCGGCCTCCGCCTTCGCGGCCACCTCCATGGCGGCCGTCCGGATGCGCCGGAGGTGACCGAGCTCGACGAGCCGATCCACCGCCGCGGCAACCGACGTCACCGGCTCCTCGCCGGAGATGAACTTCACGACGCGCTCGACGTGGAGCTCGTCCCACCCGTGGGCCTTCCGGAGCGCCGGCTTCAGCGTCTCCGGCCACGGGAGCTTCCCGTCCACCCGCAGGGCGGACACCGTCTCGAGGACGGCGCGGTGCTCGGCTTCGGTCATGTCGGCGGCCGAGAGCTGCCCGAGGCGCTGCGCCGAGCGAGGCGCCCGGAGCACCTGGGCCAGGAGGCGCCGCTCGAGCGCCACGTCCGCGCACGCCGTCACGCCGCGGCCTCCAGCGACACGCGCACGTCGGCGAGCCACCGCTCCGCAAGGGCGACGTCGGCCGGCTGCCACCACTCCCGCGGGTGCGGGTCTTCGGTGAGGGCGCCCACCAGCACGGCCTCGACGAGCTCCCGGTCCTCGTCCTCGAGCGAGTCGAGCGTGGGCGCTCGCGGGGCATCTGCGGCGGCCCACTCGAGCTGGAGCGCCACCTCGGTCCCGGGGGCCACGATGAGAATCCACCGCGCCATGGCCAGGCGCTCCCGGGCGGGGCGCTCCGACACGACGACGTCCCAGAGGAACGCCACGCCAGCTTCCTCCGCCGGGCTCACACGTCCTCGCCGAGCTGCTTGCGCCGCGCGCGCTCGATGCACGCCATCGCGTCGCTGAGGTGCATCGCCGCGACCGGGTCCATGTACGGCTCCCGGCGGGCGATGTTCACGAGCATGGCGAGCCGGTTGAAACGCCCCTCCTGGGCGGCCCGGCTCGGGCCACCCGGCTCGCAGCCGAGGGCCTCGTGGAGGGCGGGGACCTCGCGCGGGAAGCTCACGAGCGGTGCTCCACGCGGATGTCGGCACGCTCGGCAAGGAGGCTGGCGACCGCCGCCTCCAGGAGGCGGACGCGGGACTCGAGGTCGGCGATGCGATCGCTCGACTCCGGCTCCCCCTGGCGTTCGTCAACGCCGTACGCGAGCCAAGCCCACGAGACGCCCAGCAAGTCGGCGAGGCGGCCCAGCCTGGTCGCCGGCGGCGATGTCCGGCCGGTCTCGTAGCGCCAGATGGCGTTCTCGGTGAGACCCAGATGGGTCGCGACCTGCGTCCGGGAGACGCGCGCGTCCCGCATCGCTGCGAGGATTCGGTCCCCGCGCTCGACATCCGCCTCGGTGAGCATCAGCCCTCCCCTCCCGCGACCTTCAGCCGCGGCGCATCGAACCCGCTGGTCCCCGAGACGCGCTCGCGGAGCACCTGCTCGAGGCGAGCGATCTGCGCGTTCAGCACGTCCCGCGCCTCCAACGCCTCCTTGAGCGCGGGCTCCGCCTCCGCCGCGGTGCAGACGCCGTCAGCGAACGCGGCCAGCGACACCGCGATGGCCTCGGACGTCTCGCGCTGAAGCGTCACCAGACGCTCGAAGTCATCGACGGGCGTGGACTCCGAGCTCGGCGTCGCCACCACGGAGCAGCCCGTCCCCTCGAGGAGGTCGCGGGCAAAGAACTTCCGGCCCTCGTCAGGCAGCGCCTTCATCGCGTGATGCGGGACGCTGGTGGTTCGGCCACCGGCGCCGCACCAGCGCTCGACGGTCTTCGGGCCCGTGTCGCACTCCGCGGCGAACTGGGCCTTGCTCATGTCGAGGCCCTCGAGGCAGTCCCCCAGGAGGCGCTGGGAGTGCCGGGCGCGCTGAACGTTGCGCTCCCGCGGCGGGCCGCTGAACGGACGGCGTGGACGCGGAGGGAACATCACGCGACCTCCGCGGCAGGCTCGCCGGTGGTCAGGGTTCTACCGTGACTGACCTCGACTTCGTGCGGTGCGGGACCTGCGGCCGACTCTCCGGCGCCCGGCACCTGGGTGTCCCGGACGCCTGCCCCGGATGCGGCGCCGACTTCGAGGCCGGGGCCCTGGTCTGGCTCGTGTGGGGAGACGGCAGCGTCGAGGGGCGCGGGATGTCGGCCCGTCGTGATCCAGTACATGGACGCGCCGGTGAGGTCCGCGAACCGCGCCAAGAGCTCGGCCTTCGGCGTGTACCGGTCACGCTCGTACCGGCTCAGCTGGGCCTCCGAGATGCCTAGACGCTCCGACAGGGCCCGGATCTTCGAGAAGCCCGCCCGGCGGCGGGCCTCCCGCATTCGGGTCCCGATCGTCGCAGACCGCAACACACTTTCTGCCATATGGCCTGAGTAATGCCGGTCATCGGAAGATGCAAGTCACAACCGGCTATACCCCGAGATTGACGTCCGTGGCAGCACCAGCCCCGGTGGATACGGTCGGGGCCCGAATCAGGTGGGCGCGGGAGCGTCTAGGCTGGGTCCAGCGTGAGCTGGCCGCGAAACTGGACACCGACGTCCAGCAGGTGTCGCGGTGGGAAAATGACAAGTATTTGCCGCGTGGGCGCCGCATGGAGCAGGTGGCCGACGTCCTCGGCGTGGACCCCGGCTGGCTCCTGACGGGTCAGGGCGGCTTCGAGCCGCCGTCCGGGATCAACACGCCGCCGCCCGAGGCCGTCGCGTCGTTCGTGACAGGCGACCTCGGGAGCACCCATAGTGAGTGGGCTCTCACGACCATCGCCGGAATCGACTGGACGGACCGTTCGCCCACCCGCGGGAACCTACTGGATCTCGCGGAGTTGCTCGACAGCGTGCGGAAAAACGAAGGCCCGACGTAATAGGGCGTAACTGGCAAACTTGCCGGTTCTGTGAACAGCCTGGAGACGATGCCGCTTCGAATCCTCGTTCTCGCGCGTGATGAAGCGACCGCCCAGCCGATCGTCTGGGCTACGAGGAAACGAGGCCACGTCGCGGTGGTGGCGCGCTCGGTCCCCGAGGTTCAGGTGGTGACCGAGGTCGAGCCCGTCGACGGGGCGCTGGTGGCGCTGCCCATGAACATCCCGGCGCTCCGCGCGGTGGTAGGCCCGCGCACCACGATCACCGGTATCGCCCGGTCGGAGAAGGCCCTCGACCCCGCCGACCTCCGCGACCTCTTCGCCGTCGCCGAGTACGCCGACACGAGCCGGGGCATCCACCGGCTGCTGAACCTCATCGAGTCGTGGGACGCCCTGACCGAGTCGAGCCGGGCGCAGCTCCGCGCCTCGCGCGCGGGCCTGAGCGTCTACGACGACACGAGCCAGGACTAGTCGCGAGGGCGCGTCAGGACGTCGAGGTCCCGGAGGTCCTCGGTGAGCGCGCGGCCGTTGCTCAGGATGTCGTCGCGCATGTCCTCGGGAAGCGCGTCCTGGACCATCTCGAGGGCCACGACCACGCCGAAGGCGCGTGGGCCGGCGCGGCGAACGAGCTCGGCCACCTGGTCGGGCGTCGCCTTTGCCTGGCGGCGGGCCCGCAGCTCCCACGAGACCAGGAATCCGAGCGCCACCAGGACCGCCGGCGCCGTGAGCACGAGCGCGATGTACGTCACGCGCGACCCCGCAGCAGAACGTGGAGCACAGCCAAGAGTAGCGCGAGCGCAACGGTCGCGCCGTTCACGCCCGCCCAAAGCAGCTCGCTCGCCCGAACGCCCTGCGTGGCCAGGGCAATCTGGCTCCCCGCGTCGAGCGCCGCGAAGCCTAGGAGGCTCCAGTCCGTGGCCGTCGGTGGGCGGACCGCCTCTCGGGCGCGCGTAGCGAACGCCACGAAGACGGCGATGGACATCGCCACGGTCGACAGCGCCGGAAGCCAGAACACCGTCTCGAGCGTAGGCCGGACCGCCACGGCCGTTACAGCCGCGCCGGCGGCGACGAGGCGCGCCGGGAGCGAGGGCCCGGTCCGCCACTCGAGCGCGACCACGAGGCCCGCGAACGGCAGTACCCGGAGGAGGGCGTCGAGGCGCGAGAACTGACCGGCGGGGATCAACGGCGCCGCGGCCGCGCACAGCAGCACCAGCACGAGCCACGGGACCAGCCCCCACCGGCCCCATCGTGCGCTCGCCAGGGTGAGCAGCCCGAGGCTGCCGTACCAAGCGAGCTCGCCCATCAGGCCGGGACGGGCTGGAGCTCGTTGCTCTCCCCGCGCTGGAGGACGAAGCGGTTGCTCCCAGAGTCTTCCCAGACCCCGCCCCCCGCGTAGTTCCCGAGCGCCACGAGCGCGTGCGCGGCCTGAGAGAGCGGCATCTTCGGGTAGCCCTGCACCTCGCTCAGGTCCCCGTGGAAGACCTCGGAGCACGTGCCGGCCGCGTCGACGGCCTCGACGAGCCACTGGTCGGCGCCGGGGATGTGGAGCTTGAACGAGCCGTCCGAGTTCCACGAACTCGAGGTCAGCGCGCTGACGGTGGAGCTGTCGTACTCGGGCGGATGGGGCGGCGGACGGGGCGGTACGGGCATGTGACGAAAGGTAAGGCGGGGCGAGGCGGACCCGCCGTTTCACCGCATGTCGCAGTGCGCTAACGCACGTCGCTAGTCGCTATACACTTGTGCGCATTCGAGTCATCACTAGTGTGTTGCTCATGGCGACGACGACGCAGGTGAACGAGGGGGAGCTGGGGGCGCTGAGGCTCCAGACCATCCGGGACGCGGGGATCTCCGCCTCCGCCTACCGGTCCCAGCTCCTCCGCGAGGCGGCTGAGACCACGGACATGGGGGAGCGGACGCGGCTCCGAGCCCTGGCCGACACGCTGGGCGAGACGCTCCAGCGCCGGGTGCGCGAGACCGAGGCACTGGAGCGGACGCTCCTCGTCGGGGAGCGCGCCTACCAGGTGGGCCGGCTCACGAAGCTGGACGACGTCCACGGCGGCTACACCGCGCTCGTCTGCGAGGCCCAGGAGGCCCTCGAGGCCGTGGCGCTCGACGACGACCTCTCCGCGGTGGTGGCCCGTGAGTACGTCCGCGGCCGCGAGAGCGTCGAGGTGGCGCGATGAGCCCCCACGTCCGCAGCGACGGCGAGTTCTTCGCAGGCCTGGTCGAGCGCATCGGCGCGAAGCGCGTGGGGGAGTCCCCCGCGGAGCGGATCGTCAGCGCCATCATCATCGAGGACGGGAAGATGGAGGCGGCCACCCTTGGGATGTGGGTGGTCGCCATCCTCGACGACCCGTCGACCGCCGCCGAGCGGTTCCAGGCGGTCATCGATGAGGTCGAGCGGCTCCGGGAGGCGGCGTGATGCGCGGCTGGGACCGGGCGCAGCGCGCCTACGAGACCGCTGACGGCGAGGCGCGCACGTACCCCTGCGGGTTCTGCGGCACCGAGCACGCGACGCCCTGGGAGGCGGCCGACTGCGAGATGGCCTGCGACACGGCGCGCGGGATGGACGAACTGCCGGCGGAGGGGACGCGATGAGCGGTACCGACATCGGCCGCCTCGCGCCGTCGAACCTCTCCGCTATCCGCGCCGCCCTCGAGGGCGCGGAGCGCTGCGCCGCCAAGGCTGAGGCGAGCCTTCGCGCCGCGCTGCGGACGATGGACCTCATCCCGGATGAGCTGGAGACGCTTCCCCTCATCGAGGCGGACCAGCGGGCGCGCGCCATCCTGAAGTCGCTCGTCGCGCTCCAAGGTGAGCTGCGGGCGAGCGCACCCAAGGCCGCCCCCGGCGACGTGCACGAGCGGCCGACGCTGCCGGCCCCGGCTCCCGAGGTGGCGGCGTGACGGCACGCGCCCGCGACGAGGCCGGCGACGACCTCGTGGAGGTGACCTGCCCGCGGTGCTGGAGCGCCTACGGCCTCTCCCTCGGCTGTCCCAGGTGCGGCGGCTCCGGCGTGGTGATGGGCCCGCCGCCCGCGCCGGCTCGCTCGCTTCGCCTCGTCGACCCCCCGCTGACCGCCGAGGAACGCGCTCACCTGCGGATGGAAGCCCGGTGGAGCGAGCGCGAGGCGGCCCAGGGCCAGGCGGAGGTCAACGCCCTGAACGAGCTCGACGGTCGGAGCGGATGGCTGTGAGCATCGAGCGCGGAACCGGCCGCCCCGAGGGTGGCTACACCAAGCTCGCCGGGTTCGACATCCCGTCGGTGACCGACGTGCTGGACATCGTCGGCGAGAAGGAGGGGCTCTGCCGCCACTTCGCGCAGCTCGGGATGTTCGGTTTCATCGACCGCGACCGGAAGGCGGAGGTGGGCCACCGCGTCCACGCCGCGGCGGAGGCGACCATCCACGGCGGGGCGCGCGAAGCCCAGCTCGGCGAGTCGCTCCAGCAGCACATCGACCGTCTCCTGGAGCCGCCGCTCGAGGAGGACCCGCTCGCGGCGAAGGACCGCGACGACGAGTCCCAGGAGCGCCGGCGGGCCGAGATGGCCCAGTGGTCGTGGGCCGCCTACGGCGCGTGGCTGGAGTGGTGGAGCGTCGCCAGCTTCGATCTCGAGCCCATCGCGACGGAGACGCCGCTCGTCCACCGCGAGTACCGCATCACGAAGAACGCGGAGCGGAGCCGCCTCCCCTACGCCGGCACGCCGGACCTGGTGGCCTGGTACACGCCGCGCCCTGGTGAGCGCCTCCGGGTGATCGTCGACTGGAAGACCTCGGAGCAGCTCTACCCCGAGGCCGCGGCGCAGGTGGGGGCGTACGGCGTCGCCTGGAACGCGGAGCGAGGGGAGGCGGTGGACGGCGCCATCCTCGTCCGGGCCGGACGCGACGGGGTGCTTTCGACCCTCTTCCTCGAGGGTCCTGCGTGGGGCGCCGCGAAGGCCATGTGGGCCAGCGCTCGCGCTCTCTACGCCTACCGCGGCGTGCTGAGCACGCGGACGGACCAGGAGAACGCTCGCGCCGCGAAGGCGCGTGAGGCCGCGAAGGCAGCCTGATGGGAGGTGACGGAGGTGACGACGTGGGAGAAGTGACGAGCATCGCGGTGGCGCGCGGCGCCGATCTGGTGAGCTTCGAGGGTGAGCGGCTCCAGCTCCTCAAGAAGCGAATCATGCCCGGCGCGCCTGAGGCGGAGATCGCGAACTTCATCGAGTTCTGCAGGACGAAGGGCCTCGACCCGTTCGCGAAGCAGATCTACGCGGTGTCTCGGCGCGAGCGGAACGGGGACCAGTGGACCACGAAGTGGGTCTACCAAATCGGCATCGATGGCTATCGGTCCATCGCGCACCGCACCGGTCGCTTCGACGGCATGAGCCCGCCGGAGTGGTGCGGACCCGACGGCCAGTGGCACGAGGTCTGGACGGAGAAGGCGCCGCCGTTCGCGGCGCGCGTGACCGTCTACCTCAAGGGAGCCCGGCACGGGTTCTCCGCGGTCGCTCACTTCGGGGAGTACGTCCAGCGGAAGCGCAACGGCGACGCCAACTCCATGTGGGCGCGGATGCCTGCCAACCAGCTCCTGAAGTGCGCCGAGGCCGCAGCGCTCCGCCGCGCCTTCCCCGAGCTCCAGGGCACCTACACCGACGACGAGATGGCCGCGGCCGACGTCGAGGACGCCGAGATCGTCGAGGAGCAGACGCAGGCCGAGGAGCAGGTCGAGACCACCCGGCGCCGCATCGCGGCCACCGGCTCACTCGCCGAACTGACGGCCATCGTGGAGGCCGCGCGCGCGAGCAGCGACGACCCCGAGACCCTCAAGGAGGCCGGCTCCAAGCTGGAAGCCTGGGTCGCCGCCAACCCGGAAGAGGCCAGCGGCTCGCTCGAGAAGGCGACGCGCAAGGCCATCGGCATCGTCACCGGCGAAGACCCGGACGAAGTGCTGGCGCTGTGGCGCGAGCGCGGTGAGGCGGAGCAGGCGCTCCAGAGCGAGGAGAACGGGGAATGAGCCTGAACAACGACGTCCGTCTCTGCGGGAACATCGGCGTGGAGCCCGAGCTCCAGTACACCCAGAGCGGTCAACCGCGGCTCCGCATCCGCATGGCGACCTCCGAGACGTGGCGCGACAAGCAGGGCGAGCGCCAGGAGAAGACCGAGTGGCACACGGTCATCGTCTGGGGGAAGCGCGCGGAGGCTCTCGGCGGGTTCCTCAAGAAGGGTGACCGCCTCCTCGTGGGCGGCTCCATCGAGTACCGGCAGTGGGACGACAAGGACGGCAACCGCCGGAACTCCACGTCCATCAAGGCCCGGGACATCGAGATCCTCTCAGGCAAGCGCGACGGCGGCCACGGCGCGCCCAAGTCGAAGTCCACCGACTTCAGCGGGGGTGCGAGCGAGTTCGACGACTCGTTCGGCGACGACAGCTCAATCCCGTTCTAGGCCATGACCCTCGACATCACAGCCGACCTCCGACGGTCCCGCTCGCTCTGGCCGAAGCCCGGCCGAACGTACGGGACAGTCACCGAGGACGACGACGACCCGACGGAGCGCCTCGTCTCGATGGCGTGGACCGGCATCAGCTGCCCGGCCTGCGGGGCGGAGATCAACGAGTTCTGCCGCACCCGCAAGGGGCACACCACGAACCCCCACAAGGTCCGACGCGACCTCGCGGAGGCGGTGCGCTCGAGCGAGCCGGCGAGGAGGAAGCGGTGACGAAGATTCAGTGGACCGACGAGGTCTGGAATCCGACCGTCGGGTGCTCCCGCGTCTCGGCCGGCTGCCAGAACTGCTACGCGGAGCGCGTCGCCCACCGCGGCATGACGGAGTCCCACCGAGGGCTGACGGTCATGGGCGCCAAGGGCCCGCGCTGGACCGGCGACGTGCGGCTGATGCCGTCGCGCCTCGGCGTGCCGCGCCGCTGGCGGAAGCCGCGCCGCGTGTTCGTGAACTCGATGAGCGACCTCTTCCACCCCGAGGTGCCGTTCGAGTTCGTGGCGGCCGTCTTCAACACCATGGCGGCGTGCCCGCAGCACACGTTCCAGGTGCTCACGAAGCGGCCAAAGCGGGCGGAGGAGTTCTTCTGGTGGACCGACGACCATGAGTCGCCCCTGCCCAACGTGTGGCTTGGCGTCTCGGTCGAAGACCAGGCGACCGCCGACGAGCGGCTCCCCATCCTTCAGGGCCTGCCGGGGGTGGTGCGTTGGGCAAGCTACGAGCCCGCGCTCGGGCCCGTCCGCTTCCTGGCCTACCCGTGGCTGAGCTGGGTCGTGGTCGGCGGCGAGAGCGGCCCCCGGGCGCGCCCCTTCGATGTCGCGTGGGCTCGCGCCGTCATCGCCGACGCGCACTCCATCACGATGCGGAACATGCCGGTCTTCGTGAAGCAGCTCGGCGGCGTCGTGAAGTGGGGCGGCACGCAGGGTGGCTACGGGAGCGGACCGAGCAACTACTGGCCCCGGGGTTCGCACTACGCTGACTACGGCGACGGGACCTGGACGATGCGCCTCAAGGACCGCAAGGGCGGGGACCCGTCGGAGTGGCCGGAGGACATTCGCGTCCGCGAGTTCCCGGAGGTGGAGGCGTGACCGCATTCGCGCTGGCCCTGCCCATCACGATGGCCCTCACGCACCTCGCGCTGGCGGTGTGGCGGCTGCGGAGGTGGGCGTGACCATCGGTTCGCTCTTCAGCGGGGTCGGCGGCCTCGAGCTCGGCCTCGAGCGCGCCGGGCTCGGCCCCGTCGTCTGGCAGGCCG
>JBCDGX010000173.1:0-9816 GCA_038750805.1 Myxococcota bacterium | reverse complement strand
GCTCGGCGACGCGCTCCTCCACCTCGGCCGCCGCCTGGGGTGGCGTCGCGGCCGCCGCTTCCGCCTCGGGCGCGCTGGCCTCGGGCGCGCTGGCCTCGGTCGGGGGGCTCTCCTCCGTCGCCCCGCCGCACGCGGCGAGCACGCTCAGACAAAGGCCGGGGACGAGCGCGCGCACCCCACGACCCTCTCGTGCCGCGACCCCGGACGCAAGGGTCCGTCCATGGTCCCCGCGGGGCCGCTCAGGCCGCCAGGCCGATGCGCTCGAGCAAGGCGTCGAGGGAGGGGCCGCGCCCCATGAAGCGCTCGAAGAGCACGGCCGGGTCCTCGCTATCGCCCCGCGCGAGGATGCTCTCGCGGAAGGACTGGCCGACCTCCGCGCTCACGACGCCGTCGCCCTTGAAGCGGGTGAAGGCATCGGCGTCGAGGACCTCGGCCCATTTGTAGCTGTAGTAGCCGGCCGCGTAGCCCGTGGGGCTCGCGAAGAGGTGCGTGAAGCCGCAGAGCATCGCGTAGTCGTCCGGGGCCGGGGCCGGGGCGTGCCGCGCGAGGACGGCGTTCCCGAAGCTCCGGACGTCGGCCTCGCTCGCCCCCGCGGGGTCGAAGCTCCGGTGGAAGGCGAGGTCGACGGCCGCGAAACCGAGCTGCCGCATCTGCGCGGTCGCGGCGCGGTAGGTGCGCGAGCGGACGAGCTTCTCGAAGAGGGCCTCGGGGATCGGCGCGCCTTGCTCCCAATGCCGCGCGAACAGATCGAGGCTCCGCCGCTCCCAGCAGAAGTTCTCCATGATCTGCGAGGGCAGCTCGACGAAATCCCAGGCCACGTTCGTGCCGCCGAGGCTCCGCACGGGGACCTCACTGAAGGCGTGGTGGAGCAGGTGGCCGAGCTCGTGGAAGAGCGTCTCGACCTCCGAGTGCGTGAGCAGCGCCGGCGCGTCGCCGATGGGCGGTGTCACGTTCGCGCAGAAGAGCCCCAGGTGCGGGCCGACCCGCCCCGCCTCGTCGACGCCGCTCGCGAGCGGGTTCATCCACGCGCCGCCGCGCTTGTCGTCGCGCGGGTAGAGGTCGACGAAGAACGCGGCGACGAGGCGGTCGCCCTCGTAGATGCCGTAGTTCGTCACCCTCGGATGCCAAACCTCGGCGTCGCGCTCGCGGATGCTCACGCCGTAGAGCGACTCCACGAGCTGGAAGAGGCCGCCGAGGACGCGGTCGACGGCGAAGTAGGGGCGGAGCTCCTCGTCGTCGAAGGCGAAGCGCGCCTTCCGGAGCTTCTCGGCGTAGTAGGTCACGTCCCAGGGCGCGAGCGTCTCGGCCGTGGGCCCCTCGAGCTCGGCGCGGAAGGCCTGGAGCTCGTCCCGCTCCGCCTCGAAGGCCGCGGCGGTGCGCCCGCGGAGGTCGTCGACGAAGGCCTCGGCGGCGCCGCCGGACTTGGCCATGCGGTCCTCGAGAACGAAGTCGGCGAAGTCCGCGTGGCCGAGGAGCGAGGCCTTCTCTCGGCGGAGCTGGAGGATCTCGCGGATGCGCGTCCAGTTGTCGCGCTCCCCCCCGCTCGCCCGGCCGTTGTAGGCGCGCCAGAGCGTCTCGCGGATCGCCCGGTCGTCGCAGTGCATCATCACCGCGAGGTAGCTCGGCGCCTGGAGCGTGAAGCGCCAGCCTTCGAGCTCGCGGCTGGCCGCGTCCTGGCGGGCGGCTTCCCGGGCCGACGCGGGGAGGCCCGCGAGCTTCGCCTCGTCGGCGATGACCAGCTCCCAGTCGGCCGTCGCGTCGAGCACGGCCTGACCGAAGCGCGTAGAGGCCTTCGTCAGGGCTACGTCCACCTCGCGCAGGCGGTCCTTGTCCGCGTCGCCCAGGGCCGCGCCGTGACGCTCGAACTCGCGGAGGGTCTTCTCGAGGAGGCGATCGAAGGGTGCCTCGAGCCCCTTGGCCTCCTCCGTCGCCGCGAAGCTCTTCAGGGCACCGTAGAGCCCTGCGTCGAGGGGTATGGACGAGAGGAAGGCCGCGGCTCTGGGCCGCGCCTGGTTCCAGGCCTCGCGCAGCTCCGGGGTGGTCCGCACGCTCTCCAGGTGGCCCACCACCGAGAGCGCGCGACCGAGCCGCTCCGTCGCGTCCTCGAGGGCGCCCAAGGTGTTCGCGTAGGTGCGGGGACCCGTCTCCGCGGCGATGGCCTCCAAGGCCACCTTGGCATCGGCGATCAGCGCGTCGATGCCGGGCTCGACGTGGGCTGCGCCGACCGAGCCCCACGCGGGGTCGAAGCCGAGGTCCAGGAGCGGGTTGTCCATGGAACCGTCACTAGCGCGGGCGCGGCAGCATCAAAAGGGAGCCGCTTCTCCGAGATCGTCGTTATGTCGGGTGCGTGGGCACCGGCGGCGGACGCGGCGGCGATTTCCGCTGTGAGAACGGCCGGGCCCTCCGCGTCTGGGGAGGCGTGATGCATCTCGCACCCACATGTCGGCCCGAGCTGGGCCTCAGGGCGCGCTCGCGCGGAGACGGGCGAGCACGTCCGGCAGCTCCTTGGCGGCGACGGAGACGCGGGTCGGCATGCCGCCCTCGAGCCCCAGCAGGCGGAGCAGGTCGATGCCGCTATCGAAGCGCGCCGCGGCGGTGACCGTCGTCTCGTCGTGCACGACGCTGATCGGCGCCAGCTCCTGGCCGAGGAGGAGGAGCGTGGTCTTGTCGTAGGAGTGCTCGCGCACCCGCGCGTCGCAGACGGCGACGCCGGCCTCCACCTCGTAGCGGGTGGCGAGGCGCTGGCTCTCGCGCTCCTTGGCCAGGAGCTTTCGCGACGCTTCGCGGAACTGGGCGAGGAGCTGCCCGTCCTGCGCGCCCTCCGCGAGGTAGCGGACCATCAGGCCCTTCATCGCGTCGTCGCGCGGCTGCGCGCGGAGCGCCCGGTCGAGCACGGCGGCGCGCTCCGTGGGCGTGCCGAGGCGCGTGTCGATGGCCCGCGCGGCCGCGTCCGCGCCCGGGGAGGGCTCCGCGCCGCCCCCGAACCACAACGCCGCCGAGCAGAGCCCGTCGAAGTCCACGTGGCAGCAGATCGTGTCCACCGGGCCGGCCCAGGCCACGCGCTCGGGCGTGACGAGCTCGGGGCACGCGCCGTGCTCCGCCTTGGTGTGAAGCACGAAGCGCGGGTCGCCCAGGAAGTCCGCGTGGCGCTCGTGATCGTGGTGGTCGATCCACATGGCGAGGCGGTCGCCGAGCTGCTCGATGAAGGGCTGGGTCACCTTCTCGAAGCTCACGCCGCCGGCGCGTGATGCGAAGGCCACGTCGAGGACCACGACGCGGCCGGGGAGCGTGCGCGCCTTCGGGAGCTTGCGGGGCGTGCCGTAGGCGATGTGCGGGAAGGACACCGGGCGGGAGCATGGTGCCGCGCGCCGGGATCACAAGCCGGCGTCAGAGCGCGGGCGCGGCCGCCTTCGCCGCCTGGCCGAGCCGCTCGGCGTCGAGGTCACGCCCGAGGGCCCGGTAGCAGACCGCCAGCGTGTGGAGCGCCGCGGCTTCCCCGCGCGGGTCGCCGAGGCGCCGCGCCGCGGCCAGGCCGTCGAGGCCCGCGCGCACGGCCGCGGAGGCGTCGCCGGCGTGGAGCAGCACCCAGCTCTGCGTGAGCGCCGCGCGGGCCCTCCGCTGCGGGTCCGCCGCGCCGATGCGCCGGGCCCGTCCGAGGGCGACCATGGCGCCGGCCATGTCGCCGCGGACGAGGTGTGCGAGGGCCCGAACCCGATCGGCGGCGGCGAGGCTCCGGCCCTCCGCGATGGCCTGGTCGAGGGTGCGCTCCGCGGCCTCGAGGTCGCCGCGGAGCAGCGCGCCCACGGCGTCCTGGGCCCGTCGCGCGGGGGCCTCGGAGCCTGCCGTCGGGGGTTGACTCGTCGCGCCCCGGCTCAGCTCGTTCGCGCGCTGGCGGACCTCCGGGGTCGGGTCCATCTGCACGGCGGCGGCAGCGAGGCGCTGCGCGTCGCGGCGATGGCCCGCGTCCAGCGCGCCCTGCGCCGCCGCGAGCAGGTGCGGCGCCGCCTGCGCGGCCTGATCGCCCTCTCCGCGCACCCAGCCGAGCGTCGCCCGGGCGAGGGACCCCGTGTAGGACTCGTCGGCTTCCATGGCGTCGGCGAGGTAGCGGTGGAGCTCGGCCGTGCGGCCGGGGGGCATGCTCGAGAGGACGAGGCGCCGGAGGAGCACACCGCTCGGCTCCGGCACGGGCTCGCGGCCCACGAGGCGTTCGTCGACGAGCAGCGCGAGGGCCGCGGCGCGCTCCGCGTCGTCGAGGCCATCGCGGGCCGCTACGCTCGCCACCACCGGCGCGGGCGTCCCCGGCGGGCAGAGGCAGACCGCCTCGAGCATGCGCAGCGGCGCCGCCTCGAGGGCCCCGAGCCGCTCCGCGTAGAGGTCCTCGAGGGGAATCGCCTGGATGCCCGGGCGCGGCGCCATGCGCCAGCGAAAGCCGCCCTCCGCGGGGATGAGGTCGCCCGAGGCGACGAGCGTGCGCGCGGCCTCGACCACCCCGAGGGGCGTGTCCCCGCCCAGGATCGCCACGCGTCGGGCAACCTCCTGAGGGTCGTCCTCCCCGATGCCGAGCACGGTCCGCGCGACGAGCTTCGCGTCGTCCAGGCGGAGCGCCGGAACCACGAGCTCGGTGAGCGGCAGACGGGCGAGGTCGCCGGGGAGCGGCGCGTCGATGGGGTAGCGCGCGATGAGGAACGCGGGGGTCGACTCGACGACGTCCGCGACGACGCCCCAGGTCGCCCGGTCCACGGTCGTCGCCGGATCGAAGAGGAGCCAGGGGCGGCCCTGCCCCGCCTGCGTGCGCCAGCGCGCCAGCAGCCCGGCGAGCGCGTCGACGACGCGGCTCCGGGCCACGGGCTCGCCCCGGGCCACGCGCACCAGCACGTCCCCGCCGCCGTCCAGCTCGCGCTCGAGGTCGATGGGGCCGGCCCAGCGGCGCAGGAGCGCGAGGCGGAGGGAGCCCAGGGGCTCGAGCGCTCCGGGCACCCCGGCGAGGCGGAGGAGCGCCGGGGGCCGCCGGTCCGCCGCGAGGGCCGCGAGGTAGGTGCCCGCCCCGGCGCCGGCGGGGCCGCGAAGGACGACCGCGTCGATGCCCTTGCCCCGCATGGTCAGCACGTCGAGGGCGCCGAGCGCTCCGGCCACCGCGGGCGCCACCGGCGGGTCCCCCACGGCGGCGAGGGCCCGGCGGCAGGTGGCGCGATGAGGCGTCGCCCGGTCGATGGTGGTGCCGCGGAGAACCGCGGCGCCCGCGCCGACGGAGCGCCCGAAGAGGTACCGCACCTCGGCGAGCTCGCGCGTCGCCGCGTCGAGCGCGATCTCGCCCCGGCGCGCCCGGTTCGCGAGGAGCTCGGCGCGCTGGAGCGGGCTGCCCACGGTCCCTCCGCCCAGCGTCGAGAGCTCGCCCGTCGCCGCGCCGAAGGCGATGGGGAGACCGCCCGCGGGATCCGTCGCGCGCTCCGCCTCGGTCAGCAGCCCGAGCGCCGCGTCGAGGGCCGGCGCCAGCTCCGGGAGGTCGAAGGCGACGGCGAAGGACGCACCGACCCGGCCGAGCCTCTCGCCCCCGATCGCCTCCAGCGCGCCGACGCAGCGCTCCGCCCAGGCGGCGCTCGCCGCGAGGGCCTCGTGTGCGAGGCGCGTCGGCGGCAGCACCCGGTGCCAGAGGACCAGGCGCTCCATCCGATCAGTCGAGCTTGCGCTTCAGGGCGGCGAGCTCGTCCTCGACCTCGGAGCTCCCGCGCTCCTTGTCGAGGGCGCGGAAGCGGGCCTCGAGGTCCGCCACCTCCGGCGAGTCGTCGATGAGGCCGTGCACCTCGACCTCGGCGTCGAGCTGGTCGATGCGGCCGGCCATGCGCTCGAGCTCGTCGAAGGTCTCCGAGCCGAAGCGGGAGCCGCTGCCGGGCGCGGTGCCCGGCGCCGTCCGCGCCTGCCGCACCTGAGAGGCGAGGTGGGCCTTGCGGTCCTCGAGCTCCTCGACCTTCTGCTCGATGCGCTCGAGCGTGTCCTTCATCGCGTCGGCGTTCTTCGCCTGCTGCGCCGCGCGGCCGCGGGTGTCCTCGGCCTTCTTCTTGATCTTCTGCTTCCGCTTGAGCGCCTCGCGGGCGAGGTCATCGTCGCCGCTCTTCAGCGCGAGGACGGCCTTGCGCTCCCAATCGTCGGCCTCCTCCTCGAGGTCGCCGGCCTCCTTCTCGAGGCGCTTGGCGGCTCCGAGGGTCTGCACGAGCTCGCGCTTCGCCTTCTTCATCTCGGACCGCATGTCGATGACGGTCTGGGCGATGAGCTTCTCGGGGTCCTCGGCTTGGTCGACGAGGGCGTTGAGGTTGGACTTGAGTACGGTGTTCAGGCGGTTGAAGAAGCCCATGAAGCCTCCGGGCCCGTAGGTTTCCACGGCCCGAGCGTGCCTGTAAACGGCGTGCCCCCTTCGGCGGGCGGTGGTAGGGCGCCCGCATGAACGACGAGGCGCTCCTTCCCGAGCTCCGGGGGAAGACCTTCCTGCTCACCGGCGGCGCCGGCTTCATCGGGACCGCGCTCACGCGGCGCCTCGTCGAGGGGGGCAAGGTCCGCATCCTCGACGTGCTCCGGCGCAACGCCCTCGCGGCCGCGGGCCTCGATGCGCATCCCAACGTCGAGCTCGTGCGCGGCGACGTCCGGGACGCCGGCCGCGTGCAGGAGTGCATGGAGGGCGTGGATTACGTCGTTCACCTCGCCTCCATCGCCGGCGTCGACACGGTGCTCAATAACCCCGTGCTGACCATGGAGGTCTCCATCGAGGGCACCATGAACGTGCTCCGTGCGGCCCACGCCGTCGGCACCATCGAGCGCCTCGTCGACTTCTCGACCTCCGAGGTCTTCGGCTCCTACGCCTTCCGCGTGCAGGAGGCGGACGTGACGAGCCTCGGCGCCGTCGGCGAGGCCCGCTGGACCTATGCGGTCAGCAAGCTCGCGACCGAGCACCTCGCGCACAACTACTACAAGCAGCATGGCCTGAAGACCTGCGCGATCCGGCCCTTCAACATCTACGGGCCCGGGCAGATCGGCGAGGGCGCGGTGCACGCGTTCGTCGTGCGCGCGTTGGCCGGTGAGCCGATCACCATCCACAACCACGGCGATCAGATCCGGGCGTGGTGCTACGTCGACGACATCGTCGACGGGATCCTCCAGACGCTGGTCCGCGACGAGGCCGTCGGCGAGACCTTCAACATCGGCAACCCGCGCTCGTCGGTGACCATCTACCAGCTCGCGCGCCTGGTGAAGCGCCTCGCGGGCTCCGACTCGGAGATCGTCTTCGTGCCCTGGGACTTCGCCGACGTGGAGCTGCGCATCCCGGACGTGCGGAAGGCCGAGAAGCTCCTCGACTTCCGCGCGCAGATCGACCTCGAGGACGGCCTCGCGAAGACCATCGAGTGGTACCGCGCGCGCGGCTGAGCGTCCCGGCCCAGCGCATCCTTGACCCCTCCGCGCCCGTCCGAGGACGATCGGCGGGTGAACGGCGAGCACGACCTCGCGACCGTGCGGACGGACGGGTGGTTCGCGGAGCTCCTCCAGGAGGCTCCGCAGCTCGCGCGCGTCGCCGAGGCGATCGGGGAGCGCACGCTCGCCTTCCTGACGGTTGCGGGGCTCCAGATCGCCTCGGTCGATCCCGACCCGGACTTCCCGGACATGACGACCGTGGAGCTCCGGACGGGCGCCGGGGACGAGACCACGACGCTGCCCCTCGGTGAGCTCCGGCGCCAGCTCTCGGTCGCCCTCTCGGACCCCGAGCCCCGGGCCATGACCCTCCCGGAGGCGCCGACGCCGGACGACCTCCGCGCCTACATCGGCGCGCGCCTTCTCCTCCTCGCGCCGCTCTACGGCGTGCGCTTCGAGTCGCTGCGCATCGACGCGAACGCGCGGCCCTTCGCGCGGGTCACGGTAGGGGCAGCCAACGACCACGTGCCCCTCGACGAGCTTCGGCGCCTCATCGAGCAGCGCGTGCGCGGCGAAGGGGGCGCTCCGGCCCAGCCCTTCTCCATCGACCTCGAGCTCGTGCCCGCCGCGGCCGCGGCCGTCGCCGACGAGGATTGGCCGCGCGCGGTGAGGCTGCTCGAGGCCTGGCCGGGACCGCTCTCGATGCTGCTCCGGACGGCCGAGGGCCGGGATCTCGGGGCCGAGGTGAAGGTGACCCTCGCGCAGGCCCTGGGCTTTTTGGCGCAGGGGTACGCGGCGCTCGGCAAGACCGACCTCGCCGAGGAGGTCCTCCGCCTCGGTATCCAGTGGGGGCAGGAGGAGAGCGGCCCCGTGAGCGCCGAGCTCTTTCGCATCCTCGGGGCCGTGAGCCTCGGCGGCGAGCGCCCCGGGCAGGCCATCGGGCTCTTCCGCCGCGCGCTCGGGCTCGGGGCGCCGGAGCCCATCGTGCTTCCGGATCTGGCCCGCGCCTACGCGGGCGCGGGGCACGCGCTGCCGGCCTTGCTCTGCGTCCGGCGAGCCGCCGCAGCCGGGACCGGAGGGGGCCTCGACGACGTCGAGGCGAAGGCCCGGGAAGCGCTCGGGGACCCTTGGGAACGCTTCGAGCGGTTCCTGGCGGAGGAGGCGTGAGCGTCCCGAAGACGAGCCCCGGCGAGGCCCTCGCGCCGCCGCGCTTCGACCTCCGTCTCTCCCGCGGCCGCTGCGCGCTCGTCCTCCGCCGGCCCGTGGAGGTGGGCGCCATCGTCGTCCGGGCCCTCGAGCTCGACGCGCCCGTCGCGGGCTCCGTCGACGTGGCGCGGGGGGCCGCCGCCCTGCTCACGCGGCGCCTGCGCGTGGTCGCGCTCGAAGCCCTCGTCCCCGCGAGTCGCTTCGGGGCCTGGGTGCCCGGCCTGGAGCTCGTGCCCGTGGGGGAGCGCGTCGAGGTGGCCGTCTCCGACGCTGTGGGGGCGCTCGCCACGCGGCTCCAGCCGCTCCCCGCCGGCCGGGACCTGCTCCTTTTCGTCGAGGATCTTCGCTTCGTGGTCGAGGGGCCCTTTTCGCCCTGGCGTCGGCTCCGCGACGCCTTCCGGGCCGCAGAGCTGCCCTGGGACGGGCGCGTGGGGGCGTTCCGCGTCGAGCGACCGGTGCGCCGGCTCCTCGCCGAGCTCTTCCTCCCGCGGGGATGGCGCCTGCCGGCGTCGCCGCCGGGCATCGCGCTGAGCTTCGGGCGCGAAGGGGCGCTCCTGCGCGCGGGGGACGCCGAGCCTCACGCCGCGCTCGACGCCGCTCTCGCCGCCGCGGCGCCCTTGCCCTCCATGCTCGAGGGGCTCCCCACGGAGGCGCCACGCCCGACCTGGGTGGAACGCTGCCTCGACGGGCGTTCCGGCGGCCTCGCGGGCGCGCTGGCGGCGGCGCTCGAGGGGGACGGCCCGCCGCGGCGCTGGCTTCGGGCCCACGCCGCCTTCCGCGCTGCCGAACCCACGGCCGGGCTCCGCGCCGACGCGGCCCTCGCGACGGCGGAGCGCCTGCTCCGGGCCGAGGCCGCCGGGAGCCACGTGCCCGTCGACGGCGCGGTACTCACGGACCTCGTCCTCTCGGGCCTCGGTGCGTCCCGGGACACCAAAGCGTGGCGGCGCTGGGTCGAGCGCCTCGCCGCCGTCGGGCGACCGGAGGCGCTTGCCGTCGCTCGGGCCGGCCTCGCCAATGGGGCCCCCGCCGCCGAGCGGGCCTCCGTGGCGGCCCTGGCCATCGACGGGGTGCTCGCGCGCCTCGAGGAGGACGAGGGCGACGACGAGAGCCCGCCCGACCTCGACGCGCTGCTCGCGGACGCGGAGACGCTCGCGACGGCGGCGCGCACGACCGCCCCGGAGCTTCCGGAGGTGCTGGCGGCGGGGGCCTGGGTCG
>JBCDGX010000172.1:0-9821 GCA_038750805.1 Myxococcota bacterium | reverse complement strand
GCACGGGTCGCTGCTGCCGGACGCGCGGGATTTTCGCCCTTGATTGGATTGCGGGCCGGCCGGTACCATCCGGCGCGCTTCCGAGAAGGTACCTTACTCATCGAAATTTCAGTGCTTTCGTCCTCGCAAGGAGGCACGGTCGCCACCGCCCGGACGGGCGCCTGGGGGCCCATCGGACAGGGGAGCGGATGGCGTCGCTGACCATCGCGAACTACCTGGGCGCGCTTCAGGCCGACCCGGAGACCTCGGAAGCCTACGACGGCATTCGCGAGGCCATCGCGTCCCGGGATCCGGAGCGCCTCGGCGAGAAGCCCCTTCGCCTCCTCGAGGCCGCCCGCCACGAGCACGAGAAGCGCGCCGAGCTCGCGGCCGTCGCGCGCCTGATCGAGCTCGAGGTGGAGCTCATCGAGGACGACCGGCCTTTTCAGATCGCGCTCCTGAAGGAGCTCGGGCGCTTGCGCCGCGACGAGCTCATGGACGACCGGGGCGCCATCGCCGCCCTCGAGCAGGCCCGGAGCCTCGTGGCGGAAGGCGACGAGGGCGAGGACGACGAGCTCGAGGAGATGCTCGAGGAGCTCGGTCAGCTCGAGGAGCGCTGGCGCGACATCGCCGACCGCTTCGTGGAGGTCGCCGGCGAAGCGAGCGACGCGACGCTGAAGACCTCCATGCTGGCCCGCGCCGGCAGCGTGGTCTGGCAGTACGCCTCGAACCGCGCGAAGGAGACCGACAAGCTCTTCAAGCAGGCGCTGAAGGCGGATCCCGCGTCGGTGCGCGCCGCGCGCCTCTACTGCCTCACCCTCGCCGAGCGGGAGCGCTGGGAGGACGTCGCCACGGTGCTCACGCAGACCGGCGACGCGGCGCGCAACCGGGACGAGAAGCTGAACCTCTACCTCCGCGCGGCGCGCACGCGCGTCGGTCGTCTCGAGGACCGGGAGGGCGCCTCCCACATCTACGAGCGCGTGCTCGACTTCGTGCCGGGTCACGAGGAGGCCCTGAAGTTCCTCGTGGGGTACTTCACCGAGCGCGAGATGTGGGACCACCTCGTGGCCCTCTACGAGGACGCGCTGAGGTCTCGGCAGAAGCTCGAGAGCGAGCAGGGCATCCTCCTCCAGATCGGCATGGTCCACTGGCGGATCCGCGAGAAGCCCGACGAGGCCGAGCCCTACTTCGCCCGCCTCCGGAAGATCGAGCCTGCGCACGAGACGGTGCTCGACTTCTACCGCGCGTACCTCGCGGGCAAGGAGGACGACGAGTCGAAGCGGCGCCTCGTCACGGTTCTCAACGACGCCCGCCGCGTGGCCGGCGCGGAGCTCCAGCTCCCGCTCGCCCTGGAGGTCGCGAAGGCGGCCCAGGCCAGCGGGGCGACGGAGCGCGCGATCGACGCCTGGAAGGCCGTGCAGCGCCTGGACGGGGCCAACGAGGAGGCCGGCGTCGCGCTCCGCGAGCTCTACCGCGAGGGCGAGAAGTGGAACGCCCTCGTCGAGGTCATGCGCGCCGAGCTCGAGGCGCTCCCGGCGCGGAGCGACGACGAGGCCGTGCGCGCACGTCGCGTCGAGGTGCTGAAGGAGCTCGTCGCCATCTATCGCGGGCAGCTGAAGCTCGACGTGATGGTGATCAACACCTTCAAGCTCCTGCTCGAGGAGATCCCCGGCGACCGGCAGGCCCTCGCGGAGCTCGCCGCGACCTACGAGAGCATGGGGCGCTGGAACGACCTCGTGCAGGTGCTCGGCCAGCAGGCCGAGGCCGAACGAGACCAGGACACGAAGGTCACGCTCCTCATGCGCGTGGCCCGCCTCTGGATCGACCGCTTCGCGAACTACAACCAGGCCACGAAGCCTCTCGAGGCGATCATCGCCATCGACCCCGAGCATCGCGAGACGCTCGGGATGCTCAAGACCATCTACTCGAAGAAGCGCGCCTGGCATGCGCTCTACGAGGTCCTCGAGCGGGAGATCGCGCTGGCGCCGGACGACGCCTCCCGCCTCGCCCTCCGCGTCGAGAGCGCGAAGCTCGCGGGCGAGCGCCTCCACAAGCATGGCGAGGCCATCGCGCTCTGGAAGGTCGTGCTGGCCGAGGCGCCGGAGACCGAGGGAGCCCTCGACACGCTCGAGAAGCTCGCCGAGCGGGAGAAGGATTGGGCCACGCTCGCCGAGGCCCTCGAGCGCCGCGTCGGGACCCTCGAGGGGGCCCCCGACGCCGAGCGCATCAAGGTCCTCCAGAAGCTCGGCGGGGTGTACGGCGACAGCCTGGGCGAGCCGGCCAAGGCCGCGAGCGCCTGGCAGCGCATCCTGGCCATCGACCCGAAGAACGGCCGCGCGCTGCGGACGCTCCGGGAGTCGTTCATCCAGGCGCGGGACTGGTCCGGGCTCGAGGCGCTCTACGCCGAGGCCGGCGACTGGGAGGGGCTCGTCGACGTGCTCGGGACGGCCGCCGAGCGGAGCGACGACCCGGAGCTGACGACCGATCTCAGCTTCCGCGCGGCCACGATCTACGAGGCGCAGCTCGGCAAGCCGGAGCGCGCCTTCCGGAGCTACGAGCGCGTGCTCTCCGTGGACCCGGCGAACGCCCGCGCGGCGCGTGCCCTGGTGCCCATCTACGAAGGGCAGGAGAAATGGGCGCGGCTCCGAAGCCTCCACGAGGTGCTCCTCGAGGCGGAGGCGGGCGAAGAGGTCGACGTCCGGCTGGCCCGCCTGGCCACGCTTCAGGAGCTCTGCGCGCGGCGCCTGAGCGACGAGGCCGCGGCCTTCGACGTCGCCAAGCAGGCCTATGCGCTGGCGCCGACGCGGGCCGAGACCCTCGCGCGCCTCGAGGACGCCGCTGAGCTCGGCGATCGCTGGGAGCCGCTCCAGGCCGTGCTCGAGGCCCGGCTCGCGGCGGTCGCCGCGGACGAGGCGGGGGATCCCGCGGAGGCCCTCGCGCTCCGTCGGCGCCTCGCGAAGCTGGCGGGCGAACGGCTCGGGCGAAGCGACGAGGCCATCGCGCAGCTCCGCTCGATCCTCGAGGCCGATCCAGGTGACGCCGAGGCCCTCGCGGTGCTCGACGGGCTCTTCCGCTCGGAGGGCCGGAGCGAAGAGCTGCGGGACCTCTATGTCCATCGCCTCGCGCACACCGACGACGGGGCCCGGCGTTTCGAGCTGCTCAGGGAGCTCGGGAAGCTCGAGGAGGACGTGCTCGAGGACGAGGCCGCCGCCGCCGAGCGCTACCGGGAGGCGCACGCCCTCGAGCCCGGCGACGCGGAGGTGCTCGCGGCCCTCGACCGGCTCGCGGTGAGCGGGGAGCGCTGGGACGAGCTGGCGGAGCTCCTCGGCAAGCGCCGGGACCTGAGCGGCGAGCGCGACCCGCTCACGCTTCGCCTCGGTGCGCTTCGGCGCGAGCGCCTCGGCGACCTCGGCGGCGCCTTCGAGGCCTATCGCGAGGTGCTGCAGGCGCGGGACCACGGCGACGACCTCTACGCGGAGGCCGTGGCCGGTCTCGAGGCCGTGGCCGCTGCGTCGGCGCACGCCACGGACGAGGAGGGCAGCGGCCAGTCCCTTCGCCTCGACATCGGGCGCCTGCTCGAGCCGGCCTACGAGGCGAGCGGCCGGCACGCGCGCCTGGCCAAGGTGCTCGAGGAGCGCCTCGCGGCCGGCGAGGACGAGGGCGAGAAGAAGGAGCTGCGGCTTCGCCTCGCGGATCTCGCGACGACGGCCCTCGGGGACGCGGACGCCGCCTACGGCGCGCTCGAGGCGGCCTTCCTCGACGCCCCCGAGGACCTCGAGCTCTGGGACCGGCTCGCCGACGCGGCGGAGGCGGCCGGCGAGCACGAGTCGCTCGCGCTGGCCTACGCGACGGCGCTCGAGCGCGACCAGCTCGAGCAGTCCCTCGCCGTGCAGCTCAGCCAGCGCGTCGCCGAGCTCTACGACGTGGTGCTCGGGCGTCCCGCTTCGGCGGAGCCGCACCACCGGCGCGTGCTCCTCCACGAGCCCCTCGACGAGCGCGCCTTCGTCGCCCTGAAGGAGCTCTACACGAACGAGGATCGCTGGGACGACCTCCAGATGCTCTACCGCAACCGCATCGCGGAGACGCTGGACGGCGAGAAGAAGCTCGAGCTCCTCCTGCAGGTCTGCGACCTCTTCGAGGAGATCCTCGAGGACCCGGAGCTCGCGATTCGCTCCTACCAGGAGATCCTCGAGCTCGAGCCGGACCACGAGGCCTCGCGGCGCGCGCTCGACCGGCTCTTCCGGCGCACGGAGCGCTGGCGCGATCTCGCGGCGCTGCTCCGTCAGGACCTGGACGCGACGGACGAGACGCCGCGTCGCCTCGAGCTCCTCTTCGAGCTCGGCGAGCTCCACGAGCAGCGCCTCGCGGAGCCCGGGCCCGCCGTCGACGCCTACGAGCAGGTGCTCGTGATCTCGCCGACGCACGTGAAGGCCCAGCACTCGCTGGAGCGGCTCATGGAGGAGCCCTCGCAGCGCCAGCGCGTCGCGGCCATCCTCGAGCCCCTCTACGACCAGCAGGGCGCCTGGGCGGACCTCGCCCGCGTGCTCGAGGTCCAGCTCGAGGACGTGAGCGCACCGGGCGAGCAGCTCGACCGCCTGACGCGCCTCGCGACGCTCCACGAGCACAAGCTCCACGACGACGAAGCGGCCTTCCGGGCGCTGAGCCGCGCGGTGATCGCGGAGCCCTCCGACGCGCACGTGCGCGAGGAGCTCGCCCGGGTGGCGGACGCCCGCCGGTCCCACCGCGAGCGCGCGGACGTGCTCGAGCAGGCGCGCGTCGCCGTCGAGGGTCAGGGTCACGTCGAGTCGGACATCCTCGGGGAGCTCGCGCGCCTCTACGACGACGAAATCCGGGACCGGGACAAGGCCGAGGCGACCTGGCGGCGGCTGGTCGACGTGGCCGGCGACGATCCGGAGGCGGTGCTCCCGGCCGCCCGCGCCCTCGAGCGTATGTACGTCGAGAGCGGCGCCTACGCGCAGCTCGCCGAGGCCCTTCGCCTGCAGGTGCGCCTGGTCGACGAGGACGCCGAGCGGAGCGCGCTCCTCCGGCGCCTGGCGACGCTCCTCGAGGAGACCCTCGAGGACACGGAGGGTGCCGTCGCGGCCCATCGCCAGCGCCTCGACGTGGACCCGGACGATGTGGACGCGATGGCCGCCCTCGAGCGCCTCTACGAGCGCCAGGGCGAGTGGCAGCAGCTCATCGGCGTGCTTCAGATGCGCGAGCCGCTCACGGACGACGACGGGTCGCGCGCCGCCATCGCGCGGCGCGTGGGCGAGGTCTACGAGAAGCAGCTCGGCGACGCCGAGAGCGCCATCGTCGCCTACAACGACGTGCTCGCCCGCTTCGGCCACGACCGCGAGAGCCTCCGCTCGCTGGCGCGCCTCTACGAGGCCGGCGCGAAGTGGGAGGACCTCCTCGAGGTCGTCGAGATGCGCCTCGAGGCGGCGGAGACCGTGGAGGATCGCGTCGAGCAGCGCTTCCGCGCCGGCGAGCTCCTCCGCACGCGCATCGGCGATCCCGACCGCGCCATCGAGGCCTACCGGGCCGCCCTCGAGGCGGCGCCGGGGCACGGCCCGACCATCACCGCCCTGGAGGAGATCATCGGCGACCCGGAGGCGCCGCTCCGCGTGGAGGCGGCGCGCACGCTCGTGCCCGTCTTCGAGGGGCAGGCGAGCTACGACATGCTGGCCGGCGCCCTCGAGGTCGTCGCCGAGACCGACGAGCCCTACGACCGGCTCCAGGCGCTGAAGCGCGCGGCCGAGGTCGCCGAGATGGGGCTCGAGGATCCGCGGCGGGCCTTCGACCTCACGGGCCGGGCCGTGCGCGCGGCCCTCGAGGAGCCGGATCTCTCGGGCCTGCTCTCGGACCTCGCCCGGCACGCCGAGGCGGCGGACGCCTGGGGCGGCTACGTGGCGCTGCTCCAGGAGGTGGCGCCGGAGATCCTCGACGGCGACCTCCAGACCGACGTGCTCATGCGCGTCGGCGGGGTGGCGCGCGACCGCCTCGGCGATCGCAACGTCGCCCAGGAGACCTTCGCCCGGGTCCTCGAGAACCGGCCCGAGCATCGCGAGGCCCTCGACGCCCTCGAAGCGCTCTACGGGGCGGCGGAGGAGATCGAGCCCCTCCTCGACGTGCTCGAGCGGAAGACGGAGATCGCCGAGTCCACCGCCGAGCGCGTCGCCCTCCTCGAGCGTCAGGCCGTGCTCCGCGAGGACGCGATGAAGGACGTCCCGGCGGCCATCGACCGCTGGGAGCAGCTCCTCACCGAGGACGAGCGTCACGCGGCGGCCTACGACGCGCTCGAGCGCCTCTACGAAGACGAGAAGCGCTGGGCCGACCTCGCGGAGGCGCTCGAGCGGCGCCTGGCGGCGGGCTTCGGGAGCGGCGTGGAGGTGCGTCAGCGCCTCGCCAAGGTGCGCATCGAGCGCCTCGACGACGCCTACGCGGGCCTGGAGCGGCTCCGCGAGGCCCTCGAGCTCGACGCGGACCACGAGCCCTCCATCAAGCTCCTCGCGACGCTGATGGAGGACCGCGAGCAGCGCGGCGCGGCCGCGGCCATCCTCGAGCCCGTCTTTCTCCGGCGCATGGACTGGCCGCGGGTGACGGCGACCCTCGACGCCCGCCTCGGCGCGACGGACGACCCGACCGAGCGGAAGGAGCTGCTCGAGCGGCTGGCGCAGATCCACGAGGAGTACCTCGAGGACCTGGACGGCGCCCTCGAGGTCTACGCGCGCCTCTTCCGCGAGGACATCCGGGACCGGCGGAGCTGGGAGATGCTCGGCCGCCTCGCGAAGGTGCTCGACAAGCACGAGCGCCTCGCCGTCGTCTACGCGAACGCCGTCGACAAGGAGGGCGTGGTCGACGATGAGACCGCCGAGCTGGCGCGCATCGCCGCCCGGACGTTCGGTCGCATCGATCCGGACCGGGCCATCACGCTCTGGGATCGCGTGCGCGAGCTCGAGCCGACGGATCGCGTGGCCTACGAGGCCTCGGAGAACATCCTCCGCACGCAGGAGCGCTGGGAGCCGCTCCTCGAGCTCTACCGCCAGCGCGTCGACGTGAGCGACGACGCCGTCGAGCGCACCACCATCCTCCACGCTGCCGCCGACGTGATGGAGCGGCGCCTGGGCAACCCGGAGGGGGCCATCGAGGCGCATCAGGAGGCCCTCGAGAACGACCCCGCCGACCACCTCGCCGCCGAGGCCCTCGACCGCCTCCTGACGAAGGGGGAGCGCTGGGACGAGCTCTCGGACCACCTCCGCTTCCGCGTCGACGGCGCCCTCGGGACGCCGGCGGAGCCCGAGCTCAAGCATCGCCTCGGCGCGCTCCTCGGCTCGAAGCTCGACGACAAGCACGGCGCCATCGACGTCTTCGAGGAGATCGTGGCCGCCCATCCGGACCACGGCCCGACGATCACGGCGCTCGAGCGCGTCGTCCTGGACCCGGACCTTCAGCTCCGCGTCACGCACATCCTGGAGCCGCTCTACCGGGCGCAGGACCAGTGGAAGAAGCTCATCGCGGTGCTCGAGGCCCGGGCCCAGCAGGAGGACGATCCGGCGGCCAAGGCGCGCCTCCTCGGCGAGGTCGGCGCGCTCTTCGAGAACCGCGGCCTCCACCTCGAGAAGGCCTATCGCGCCTGGGCGCGCGCCTTCGCCGGCTACCCCGAGGATGCCGAGGCGCGCGGCGAGGTCGAGCGCATCGCCGAGGCCAACGAGACCTGGGACGAGCTCGTCGCGACCTACGAAGAGGCGCTCGCTACCACCGACGACCCCATGATCGAGGGCGAGCTCCTCGGGGCGATGGCGCGCGTCCACGACGAGCGTCGGGGCGATCCCCGGGCGGCCATCGAGACCTACGAGCGCCTCGCGGCCCACGACCCGGACGACGTGCAGGCGCTCGAGATGCTCGAGTCGCTGCACACGATGGTCGGGGATTGGGCGGGCCTCGTGGACGTGCTCGGCCGGAAGACCGAGCGCAGCTTCGATCCCGTGGAGCGCGCGGAGCTCCTCCGGCGGGCGGGCTCGGTGCGCGAGGAGCTGCTCGGCGACCCCGAGGGCGCCATCGAGCTCTTCGTGCGCGCGAGCGACGAGGACGAGAGCGATACGGGCGCGCTCGCCGCGCTGGACCGGCTCTATCTGGCCGCCAGCGACTTCCCGAAGCTCGAGGCCGTGCTCGCGCGCCGGGTGGAGGTGGAGCCGCGCGTCGAGGACCAGGTCGAGCTCGCGCTCCGCCTCGGGGCGCTTCGGGAGACCCAGCTCACGGCGCCCCACGACGCCATCGACGCCTTCGTGCGCGTCCTCGAGCTCGAGCCGAGCCATGGCGGAGCCCTCGAGGCGTTGAGCCGGCTCTACGAGCGTCAGGCCATGTGGCCGGAGCTCCTCGACACGCTCCGGAGCCAGGTCGAGCAGGCCCGGGGCCCCGCCGAGTGCGTGCCCCTCGTGCATCGTTCGGGCGAGGTGTACGAGCGCGAGCTCGACGACGTGCTCGAGGCCATCGCGATGTACCAGCAGGCGCTGCAGCTCGACGCTCACCACGAGCCGTCGATCCAGGCGCTGGTGCGCATCAGCCAGCTCGAGGATTACCGGGCCCAGGCCGCTGAGACCCTGGAGCCCTTGCTCCGCCGGCAGGAGCGCTGGAACGGGCTCGCCGAGCTCCTGCAGTTGAAGGCCGACGGGGCCCTCGATCCCCAGGAGCGCAAGGCGGAGCTTCGCGCGCTGGCGGAGGTGCACGAGCACGGACGCCAGGACGCCGAGGCGGCCTTCGAGGCGATCGCGCGCGCTCTGGCCGAGGACGCGGGGGACGCGACGCTCCCGGGAGAGCTCGAGCGCCTCGCGGAGCTCTCGGGGGATTGGGGGCGCCTGGCCGACGAGCTCGGCGTGCGCGCGGCGGGCACCTACGAGCCCATGGTCGCGAAGGGGCTCTTCGAGCGCCTCGCCCGCGTCGCCGAGGAACGGCTCGGGGACGACGCGCGTGCCGTGGAGGCCATCGGCCGGGCCGTCGAGCAGGTGGGCGAGGACGAGGAGCTCCTCGCGCTCCTGGACCGGCTGCACGGAAAGACCGAGGACTGGACGGCGCAGGCCGAGGTCGTCGAGCGCCGCGTGGCCCTCGGCACCTCGGACGCCGAGCGTGCGGACCTCCTCGTTCGCCTCGGCGGCCTCCGCCGCGAGCGCTTCGGGGACCTTCGGGGCGCCTTCGCGGCGTACCGGGAGGTGGCCGAGGCCGATCCCGCGGACGAGCGGGCGACGGCGGGGCTCGAAGCGCTCGGGCAGCACGAGGAGCTCGCCCTCGACGTGGTGGATACGCTCGAGCGGGCGTACCGCGAGATCGGTTCCCTCGAGCGGATCGCCGGCCTCTACGACATCCGCATCGGCCTCGCCGGCTCGGACGGCGAGCGGGTGCGCATGCTCCAGGACGCGGCGCAGCTCTGGGAGACGGATCTCGGACGACCCGAGCGGGCGCTGGCCTCCCTCCGGCGCGCCTTCCCCCTGGACCCGCGGGACGAGCTGCTGCTCGGCGAGCTCGAACGGCTCGCGGAGCTCTCCGGCTCCTTCGAGGGGCTCCGGGGGATGGTCGAAGAGGTCACGGCGGAGGGGGACCTCGACGGGATGCTTCGGCGGGACCTGCACCTCCGCGCGGCGGGTTGGTACCGGGACCGGCTCGGTGACGCCGTGGCGGCGGAAGCGCAGCTGCGCGCGGCGCTCGCCGCGGAGCCCGAGACCCTCGAGGCCCACGAGCAGCTCGTCGCGCTCCTCCGCGAGCCCGGCCGGGCGGCGGACCTCGCGACGGCGCTCCGGGCGTGGGCCGAGGTGGAGCCCGACGAGATCGCCAAGCGCGAGCGCCTC